>JAYVJS010000627.1:0-4130 GCA_043769075.1 Gemmatimonadota bacterium
TGGACCTCGGCTCGGCCCTGGCGCTTCAGGTCGATCGGAAGCAGATCGGGCCGGGCCGTGAGTAACATCCAGAGGATCTTTCCCCGATACCGGGTGTCGCCCATCTGGGTCGCAATCATCCCGAACACCCGGCTCGAGGTGCCCGAGTCACCCTCGGAATCCCGATCGCCGAGGGCGGCGTCGGCCTCGTCGATGACGACCATGACCGGCCCCATGGCCCGGAGGACCGAGAGCACCCGCTCGAGATTGCCCTCAGTCTCGCCGACATACTTGGAGCGGAAGTTCTTCAGGATCACGCACGGGGCGCCGATGGCACCGGCCGTGCATTGCGCAATAAACGTTTTGCCGGTCCCAACCGGGCCGCAGAGCAGGTAGCCCATCGGCAAGGTGTCGAGTGCCCCGCGTTTCAGGAGATCCGCGTCCTCGAGCAATCGCTTCTTGGCCGCGGCGTGGCCGATCACGATGTCCAGGTTCCACTTCGGTTCGATGAACTCGAGGAGGCCCTGACAGTGGCGTTCGATCAGCCGCTTCTTCAGGTCGCGGAAGACTTTCTGATCGAGTCGTCCCCCGCCCTCGCGGGCGGTCTGCAGCAGCACCCCGGCGTCGGCCAAGGTGATCCCCGCCGTGAGCCGGGCCAGCTCGTCGACAGAATAGTCCGAGAACGAGGCGATGGTGGTGTCGCCAACAACGCCCCGCAGGTAGGCCGCCCGGACCGGCTCCTCGGGGAGCTGGACCTCGAGGGTGGCCACATGCGGATTGCCGGCCAAACGGCCACTCATGTCCGTCAGCCGCTCATCGATGAGGACCACGGCCATGTTGAGCCGTTTGAGATGGGGACTCGATGCCCAGTTAAGGAGCGTCACCAGGAGGGCGGAACCTTGGAAACTCATCCGGCCGGGCTCACCGTCAGGCACCAGGTACGAAGCCTGATCGATGATGAGCGCGAAGCTCTTCCGACGTTCCTCGGGGGCCACGATCGTCATCCGGATGTACTGATCGAGGCGGGCCAGGACCTGACTCGGGTCGTTCTTGATTTCGGAGAAGCCGCTGATCTCTTGGTTGGCCAACGTCACCATATCGCGGAGGCGTTTGTCATCCCGACCGGCAAAGGCCCGGAGTCCCCTCCCGAGATCATAGTGGAGCACCAGATCGTACCGGCCGAACATCTGCTCGGCGAGAAACTGGGCCACCGATCCGTAGGCCGGCGCCGCCCCGTCGGACAGTGGGACGAAATCGAAGGTATTCCCGTGGAGCAAGAACACCGACGTGCTGCCGGAGGTCGAGAGGTCGCCCATCCGCTTGGCCCACGGGGGGAACCAGGCCGGCAAGGCGGTACCGTTAGGCTTCATTGCGGAGCACGCCTCCCAGGTCAGCGTCGAGAATCGGCGGCGGCTCGGTCAGTTGATCAGCCATCCCGGTGATGCTCTGGAGTTCCTTGATGGCCGTCTCGGTGTCAGCCATGCTATTGGCCGCCAAGTCGACTTGGCTGGCGAGGAGATCGGGATCTTGGCGGTTGACGGACATCTCGGTCAACGTTTGGATCTTGCTTTCGATCCGGTCGAGCTCGACCATGACGTACTGGGCGTTCTTGTCGGCCTTTTGGTAGTTGTCGAGCCGGAGGTTGGCCAGCGCCACACTGTCTTTAAGCGAGGTGACCATCCGGGGGTCGGCGTCGGCCTCGGCCTTCTTCAGCTGGCCGGTGAGGTCGTTCATCTTCTCGGTCAGCAGTTGCTCGGAGGTGCTCCGAAGAAACCGGCGCAGCGACTCCTGCGACACCAGCAACCGGAGGAAGATCCACAGCAACCGGTCGAGGGATCCCTTCTGAAGATCATCTCCCGCCGTCCCTCCGAGCGGATTGTCCCCCCGGACGCCAGCGGCCAACTTCTGCATCTCGAGACAACGAAGCCGGAGCTTGTGGAACCGCATCCGGCTTTCCTGGGGCAAACCGCCGAGCAGGTCGTTCAGAGCCGAGACGGGAAGCTGGCCTGGAGTGCCTGCCTCTCGCCGCTTGGCAGCCTCTTCGGCGTCGACGGCATCGCGAAACCGCTTGATCGAGACCAGGCCGCCGAGAAAGGTCAGTTCGCCGGCCAGAACCAACGGGATCATCGCGTCGGGCCAGGGCGACAACGCCGCCGCCGTTAGGCCGCCGAACAGCGCCAACAGGTTCCACGGAATCCGGATCGCCTTTCGGAAGTATTTCCTCAAGCCGGAGCGGCCTTCTTCGGCGGCGCGAAACGGGGGCGGCGCCACTAAGCCCCGCCCTTCGCTCGGCCCTTCGCGGCCACCTCAAGCTGCTCTAGGGCGTTTCCGATCCCGTAGACCAGTTCCATGAACCCCGGCTCGCGCTGCATTTCCTTCGCCGGCCGGTCGGGAGGCGGCACCGGAACCTGTTTGAGAATCGTACCCGGCGCCGGCGACATCACGTAGACCCGGTCGCCAAGATAGACGGCCTCCTCAACCGAGTGGGTGATGAAGAAGACCGTTGCACTCAGATCGTGCCAGAGCTTCACGAGCAGGTCTTGCATGTTGTAGCGAGTTGACGGATCGAGAGCGCCGAACGGTTCATCCATCAGAATGATTCTCGGCCGCAAAATCAGCGACCGGGCGATCGCAACCCGTTGCCGCATCCCGCCCGACAGCTCGTGAGGATATTTGTCCGCGTCTCGGTCGACATTGAGGCCAACCCGGGTGATCCACTCAAGCGCCTGTTCGCGTCGTTCCTTGGCCGGAACGCCACGGCACTCGAGCCCGAAAGCGACGTTATCGACCACCGACCGATGGTCGAACGCGGTGTAGTCTTGGAACACCATCCCGCGGTCCGAGCCAGGCCCCGCCACCGGAGCCCCGGCGACCAACACCGTGCCGGTGGTGGCCGGGTGTTGGGGCCTGAGCCCGGCGATCAGCCGAAGGATCGTCGACTTTCCACAGCCGCTCGGCCCAAGGATCGAAATGAACTCGCCCTTCTCGGGGTGATCCTCGACGGTGAACGTGACATCCCGGATGGCGGTCAGACCGTTGTCGTAGGTCTTCGACACATCGGTGAATTGCACCACCGGCGGCCGTGGTACGGGGGGCGGCGCGACCGCCGGGGGCGCCGGAACCGCTGCGGGAGCAGGCGGGGCCGGCACCGGCGCTGGGTCTGGAGGCGGGGTCGTCAATCAGCCCGCCGGTACGGAAACAGGCCTCGCTGGAACCAGAACAGCAACCGGTCGATTCCGTAGGCGAGGAGGCCGATGACGATCAGGATCAAGATGATGTGCTCGGTCATGCCCCGGCGCTGGCTGGTGCTCAACAAATACCCGAGACCGTACTTCGCGTTGATCAGTTCGGCCAGCATGATGTAGCCGAACGCCAACCCAAAGAGGTTCCGGAGCGAGTTGTAGATATCCGGCATGGCAAGCGGAACCAGTACTTTCCGGATGACCTGGCCCGGGGAAGCGCCGAGGGTTTCGGCGGTATCGACATACCGATCGGCCACCCCGACCACCGCGGTCACGGTGTCGGAGAAGACGAATGGCAGGCAGGCGATGAAAATGAACATGACTTTCTGGGGCTCGCCGATCCCGAACCAAAGGATCGTGAGCGGAATCAGAGCGGCGATCGGAATGTTTCGGCCGAACAGCGCCAATGGCGCGGCCGCGGCGCCGATCATCCGCCAGGACCCCGCCAGGATCCCGATCGGCACCCCGATCAGGACCGCGAGCCCAAAGCCAAGCAAGACGCGATAGAGGGTTGCGGCAATACTCTGGAACAAGGCCCGCTCGGTAATCAGACTCTTGACGCTCCCGAGAACCTCGAGCGGGCTCGGCAACACGACCGGCGAAATTAACCGGGTTTCCGGGCTCGATCCGGCTGTCATCAGACCCCAAATCAGGATCAACACGACGACCGCCCCGGCGCCAACCAACTTGGCGACGAGGCGGGGCGGCGAAACCCTCAGCTCAAACAGGCCCAAGCTATTGAGCCTCGGCGGGGTAGACCTTGATCTCGACCCGCCGGTTTTTGGCGTGGTTCTCGGGATCGCCGGAGTCAGCGGGCCGGTCCCAACCCTTCCCGACCGCTGAGAACTGGTTGGCCTGGAGGCTTGGGAATTTGCGGATCAAGGCTTCCTTGACCGCATTGGCCCGATT
>JAYVJS010000628.1:0-2645 GCA_043769075.1 Gemmatimonadota bacterium
ACGGCGGCGAGGTGGCCCCGGCTGACGCCGAGTCCGCCGCTCGCGGACTGCTCTGATATGCCGGTGCTCGCGGACAGAATCGCTTGCGGCGGCCCCAGCTGAAGCAACCCCGAGCATTCCTGGGCGCTCGCGTGGCCTGCAGTGATCACGGACCCAAAAAACCAAAGGACTGAGGTCCGTGGCGTCATTGGTGGGCCGAGGTAGCGACCAGGCGGAACGGCAGGCGGCGGTAGGCCGATCGACAATCGGCTAGAACAAACAACTGCTCGAGACCACGTGAACGGTGGCGACGCCGGTAAGGCGTCGAATCGCCGGCACGGAGCGGTTCGGGACGGCAATGAACGGAATGAGATCCCCAGCCACGCCGTCGATTACGACGGCTCCAAGTCGGACGAAGGCTAGGCTGTCCGCCACTCCAAACGGGGCCGATCGACGATATTCGACGCCGACCAAAACATCATAGCGGCTCAACTCCGGGACTCCAAACACCAAGGCTGATTGAGAGAGCAGCGGAATTGAATCAATCGGGACGCGGGCTCGCACGACCGGGACGTTGAACGACCACAAGATCGTGCCACCGAACCGTCGGATCAGGTACCGATTCGCCGCTTTAGGCCCCGCGAAATCGCCGAGAGGTTGATCGGTCTCAACATAGTTGGGGAAGTAGACGTCGACCGTCCGTTCCTGACCCGGCGGCCGCCGCCCCAGGCTCCACCCTCCGCAAGACCAGAGGAGTGGCCCGATCCGCACTCGGGCCGGATCGAGACTCAGATCCGGCTCGGGAAGGTCGTCGGCCGGGCCGGACAACAGGCGGCAGCCGGCTAGGAGCAGACCGGTCGCGGCGCGGGTGAGCCAGCTTGACCATCGCATCAGTAGGGCGGCGTTCCGCTCGGAATAAAGGTCGCGTAGACCGCACCAACCCCGGATCCGACGCCCGAGGCGGAGACCGCCTCGACATAATAGCCAACAGCCGTCGTGGAGCCCCCCGGGTAGGTTTGGTAACCATAGAACGACGTAGCCGGAGTTTGGGTGTCCGTGTAGGTCGTCCCGGCCACCGTGCCCCAGAGGATCCAACTGGGCGCGAGGGTCGGCGTCACCCGATGCCAGATGCGATAGCTCGTGGCCATCGGTACTGCCGCCCAGGTCAGACGGGGTCGATTGCCGGTCGACAAGGATGCTGTGATCGTGGGCTGAAAAAGGCCAACCGCGAGATCGGCCCGAACCACCCCAAAACCGAACTTCGAATCGTGCCCCGGCTGGCCCCGATCGAGCGCCGTAAACGTGATCTGGGTTCGGACTTGGCCGTTCGTGAATGTTGGGTTGCGGGCCCAGACGAGGGCGGCCGTGCCCGCGACGAACGGCGACGAAATGGACGTACCACACCACCCGTCACTGCCCGACCCATATTGATTGCCCGGGAGCGTGCTCACGGTGCTGAAGGGAGCGGCCACGGTGGCCCAGGAGGCCTCGTTACTGCCGACATTGCTACAGCCCGACTGAAAGACCGGCGCGGCGAAGGTCGTATCCTGGAGCACTCCGGTGACGGCAATGACCTGCGAATAGGCGGCGGGGTAGACCGGGGTTCCAGTGGGCACAGGCGGGACGTTGCCGGCGGAGCTGACAATCACCATGTTGTTCGCCCAGGCGGCGGCAACCGCGACGCCAAGTGGATCATAAACAACGGTGCTCCCGCCACTGTAGTTGATCACCGTTCGAGGCCCCAAATGGCCGATCGCCCAATTGATCGCATTCGTCACATAATTGGATGGGCAGACGACCCCGCCGCCGGCGAAGAGCGTCTTGATCGTTGTCCCGCCCGAAGGATTCCAAGTGCAGACCCGATAGGCATAGAAATCAACCGGCGCCACGAGGTTCGCAATCCCGACCGACCCGACCCCGTTGTCTCGAGCCGCCAAGATGCCCCCGACGAACGTGCCGTGCGGCAGCTGGGCTAAGTCCCCGCACACGAACAGGGCGCAGTTGCCGGCAGCGATCGTGAAGAGATCCTCGTGCACGCCATCATAACCAGTATCGATCAAGAATATTTTGGCGCCCGCACCTCGCGTCAGCGGCCACGCTTGGGGCGCCCGGATCATCGAAACTCCCCAGGGCACAACCTGCGGCCCGATGAACGAGGCCGCCGAGGTCGATCGTGCCGGCATTCGCTCCGCGAAAGTGGTACCCTGGGTCTTCGGCTCCGCTACGATCCAGTCGACAAAAGGCAGCCGCCGAATCGAGGCCAGCACCACGGGATCGCCCGTCACTCGGACGATCCCGAGGTTTTCGAGGTAGTCGACGACTGCTATGCCCAAATCGCCGAGGACCTTGAGAGCGGCCCGGATCGCCGGGGCGGAAAGGGAGGCACGCGTCGCTCGCGTCACGGTCTTTCCCGCAATCAGCGGGTGCGCTTCGACCCGCCTGGTTGCCTCGCTCTTCGACTCACCCGGGCTCGTGAGGAGAATGCTGGCGACCCCGCCGCCATTCGCAATGGCCACGGCTAGGGCGCTATCAGTCGTCGTCGGCATGTCAGGCAGATCGTAACTGAGAGGCTCCAAGTCCTTGGCTGAGATCGCCGCGCGGGCCGCCGCCAGGCTTGGGGCCGTCGTTGCTTCGTCAGGAGCAGCGGGGGGGGGGGGGCAACGGGG
>JAYVJS010000629.1:0-4599 GCA_043769075.1 Gemmatimonadota bacterium
CCATTGCAGACGGTGGCTGGTGACCGGGAAGTACATCTCGACCGGCGGGCCCTGCTCGAGGTCGGCCTGAACCGCTCGGTCATCGTCACCGGCCAGCTCCGCCATTCGGCGCCGGGCCCGGCCACCGTCCTTCGCCATGAACGCTTGGAGATGAACCTTCTTCTCCGCGAACCCGGACGTCGCAATTTCCTGGAAGACAGCCTCTCGAAAGTTGGGGTCGCGCAGGGCCCGGGCCACTCGCCGCGCCAGTCGGTCGTGGCGGCTCCGGTCCGGGTCGTTTTGCTGCGCCGCTGCCGGCGCCTCCGGGCCCGCGAACCCTTCGGCCGGCAGGTTTGGCGTGCTTGGGCCGGACTCGTCCGGCGAAGCACAGCCGGCCAACAGCAGACCTAACAGCGCGCCGTGAAACCAGTGGTGGTGTGACATTCCCCCTCCTCATGGTGGTTGGTCGCGGATTGTCCGCGGCCACGCTGACCATGGTAGGAGAGGGAGCGGCCCCGCCGTCAACCAAGAAATCGGGGGCCTAGGCAGGAAAACGCGAACGGGTGCTAGACCTCGAGCGCCTCCAAGCGCTTAAGGCTTTGTCGCAGCGGAATGACGGTGGCAGCCGCGCACAGGAGAAATACTTGGGCCATCGCCCACCAGAGGTCGCCGGTGAAGCCATCGGTGGCGACGCCCTCCTGGTACACCTGCAAATGGGCGGCGACCGGCCGTGCTTCGACGATGATGATCCCCGCCAGCAACAGGATGGCGCTCATCATGAACACCAATCCGCCGAAACTGGTTGGGATCTGAGCGGCGTTCTCGGTTTCGAATTGAGGGAAGAGCACCCCCAATGAAAGGGCGAGCGAGCCGGCTGCCATGGTAAAGCAGGCGATGGTCAGTACACTCAGGAACATCATGAACGGGGAAGCCCGGAGGATCTCATTCGTCACGACGGTGATCGTCAGGGCGACTACGAGGAGCGGGGCGGTCCCGACCCAGTACTTGCTCCACAGCATGGCTCGGAGGTCGAGCGGACTTGATTTGAGGAGCCATAGCTGGCGCCCCTCGAGTGACACCGACGGAAAAATGAACCGAGCGGCGATCGCGGCGAGTACGAATCCGGCCAGGCCCTGATTCAAGAAGACCACGAGGGTGATCAACAAATAGGGGACCTTCTCGCCGGTGTATAGCGGCAAAGCTTGGATGTTGAAGACGTACACGATCAGCAAGACGGCCAACAGGATCAATTGGCTCCATTGGGTGGTATCGCGAAAAAAGATTCGAAGGTCTTTCATGATGAATTCGCGGCGAGTCACCGGCAGAAAGCCGAGTGCTCCCGCAACCCATCGTTGCCAGAACCGTCCGGCCCCGTGTTTCTCGACCCCTTCTTGGGCTTTCGAGAACGCTCCAGGATACAGCTTGGCGTGGAGCGCCCCGCCGAGGACGACGAAGGCGCCGGCGGTCGACCATAACAGCATGAGGGGCAGGGGATCCCGGACCCGCTCGAGCCAGTTCATGATCGCGCTGGTCACCCATTCGCTCGGCATCAACGGGTGACTGGGGGTCTGGAGGTCGGCAACGAAATCCACCAGGCTTCGAAACCCTTCCGGCCGGGACAGCTGCTCGGGACGCATGAAGCGGAGGGCCAGCACGACGGCCCCAGCGGCCCCGATGGCGATGAGGGTCAGGAAGTCGCGGGCCCGGCGAGCCGGGAAGACATTCACGATGGATAAGGTGATGGCCGACCCGATGATGGTCGGAAGCAAGAAAAAGGGGACCAACGCGCCGATCGCGGCCACCGGGAACAACCACCCCCCATGATAGACCACGCCGTACGCCGTCAAGATCGGCACCAGGAGCAACGCGACCATCCACGACGAGTGGACCAGGGTCTCGAGAATCTTGGCGAGGTACAGACGGCCCCAATCGACCGGCGCCGACACCAACATGTCGAGGTCTTTGGCCAGGAAGAAGGTCGACAGCGACGTGACCAAGTTGGAGAGGAGCAGAATCGAGGCAAAGGCCAGCAGCAGCATGCTTAGGATCCTGCCGGCAAGCAATCCCCCGATTTCCGGCGTCGTGCCGAGGTATCGGAGGACTCGGTGGAAAACCAAGAAGGCTCCCAGCCAAAAGGCGCTGCCGATGATGAGAAGCAGGGCGATTCGCCCCGTCGCCTCGCTCCGGCCCTTGGCCATCCGGGCCGAGACGCTTCGCCATTTTGGGAACATGATCTGGGCGATACTGGCGCCGCCACCTCTGACGTCAGTCACCGAAAACGGCGCTCAATTCCCGGTCAGCCAGCCCACCGGTGAGTTTGAGGAACACCTCCTCGAGACTGGCGTTGCCGGAGCTGGTTTGGTTGCGGACCTCCGCCATGGTGCCCGCCGCGACGACCTGGCCGCCGTAAACGATCCCGATCCGGTCACACATGACCTCGGCAATTTCGAGGGTGTGGGTGCTCATCAAGACGGTACCGCCCCCATCGACGAAATGACGAAAGATGCCCTTGAGCAGCCGGGCGCTTTTCGGGTCGAGCCCGACCATCGGCTCGTCGACGACGATCACCTCCGGCCGATGGATCAAGGCGCTTGAGATGATCAGTTTCTGGCGCATCCCGTGGCTATACGATTCGGTCAGTTCATGCTTCCATGCGGAGAGCTCGAAGAGCTCAAGCAAGTCGTCGGCTCGCTTTTCGATTTCGGGCCCGCTCTGGCCGTAGAGGCCGGCTACAAACCGGAGAAACTCACTCCCCGTCAACTTGTCGTAGACGAAGGGGCGGTCGGGGATGAAACCAAGCCGGCGCTTGGCCTCGATCGGATGGCTGACGACATCGAAGCCCGCCACAGTGGCGGTCCCAGACGTCGGCCGGAGGATCCCGGCGATCATCCGCATCGTCGTCGTTTTTCCCGCGCCGTTGGGTCCCAACAGGCCGTACAAAGTCCCTCGCGGGATCTCGAGCGAGATCGCGTTCACTGCGGTGAACTTCCCGTACCGCTTCGTCAGTTGCTTCAGTTCGATCATCGTTGAACCATCGGTTCGACCGGCGTGATTCGGGCCGATCCAAGGAGGGGGACCAAGTCGATCGCTTGCCCGCTGATCCCGACGCCGACTCGGATCAGTCGCGGGGACGCCGGCACTTGGCCGAAGGTTGGGTCGACCGCGACCCAGACGCCGTCGATGCGGACTTCGGCCCAGGCGTGACCCACGGCCCGGCCGGCCACCAAAGCGACGCCGCCAACGGTCCGGGCGGGAAGGTCGAGGGACCGGGCAAAGTCGACCATCAGGGCGGCCTTTCCTTCGGCGCCCGCCCGCCGCGATTCCAAGACGTGTTCGGCCATCCGAGGGGCATCCTGCCTGCCGTCGACCTTGATCTGGGTCGCAATCCATCGGGCCAGGATCCGGACCGTGGCGATCGGGTCGGCTGTCATGGTCGACGCAAGCCGCGCCGCCTCGGCGGCGACGGTCGCCGCCACCGGTCGGAGGGAGGGACTCGGTTCGAGGTAGTCGGATTTGGCCGAATCACCTCGGGACGCCCCCCGGGCCCCGATCACAACCTGATCGCCGGAGGCAGTCTGACGTCCGCCGGCTAGCCAGGCCACTCGTGGCACCAGAAACCGCTCGACCGGTTCACTCGCGATCTGGTAGGTTCGGGAGTCGGCGGCCTCCGTGGTCGGGGCCAGAACGGCCTTGGACCCGACGATCGTCGCCATCGCGGGGACTTCTCGGTGGCCGTCGGGGCCGGCCCGCTCCAGCGCGCTCCGGTAGTTGAAGCTGACCAGCTCGAACGCCGAGCGCTCGAGCCGGACGCCTAACGCTGCTTCGGTTCGAACCAACCCGCCCTGGGCGTCGACCCAGGTGACCATCGGCGTGCCGGATGCCGAATGCTCGATTCGCCAGGCCCGGACCGTGTCGTACGTGACCGGGCGCCATCGGTGGGTCTGCCGTTGCTCGACGGCGCTATCCGCGATCACGAATGTCGATTCGGCGGTCGCGGCGAACGCCACCCGACCGATTGTGCCGGTGGTCAGGTCGAGCACATTGACCGACACGGAGCGGCCGACCTCGAGCCGTTTCCCAAACGCCAACCGGTAGGGCAAAACCTGGGGGAGCACCACATCCCCGGGGACCGGAACGACCCACTCGGCCGGCGGGCGGTCGCGAGAATCGCGTTGCCCCATGTGAAGCACCGTGTCTCCCTCGACCCGTCCGGTGAATTCCTCGAACAGTCCGCTGCCGGTCACAGTTCGGCTAAATGACCGCAGTCGGAGGCTCCGTGACAGCACCAATTCGGTCCGCCGGGTTACCCGCCGGATCGAGTCCGCCTCGGGCACATCGAGCGCCAGCACTTCAGACAAGGCGAAGCCGGTGGCCAAGGTATCGATCGTCACGCTGGCGTATCCGATCTGGCGGTTGGAAGCACTGACAGAATAGAAGTGGGCTTCAGGACTCAGCCGAACCGTAGCTTCGGTAATCGTCTCCGCCTCATCCTTCCCAAGCTCACGCCGCGCGAGCCACCCGAGCGCGACCGCCCAGGCAAGGAGCACAAGTTGAGCACCCGTCCGTCGATTCAAGGCCCCGACGTTCACCCGGCCGCCCCTTCATGCGCTTTGCGATGCA
>JAYVJS010000630.1:0-4070 GCA_043769075.1 Gemmatimonadota bacterium
ATGTCGTCGGAAAGCAGGTTAAGTGGCTGGCCACCGGCGCGAGCCACACGATCATTGGCGTGGCACCCGCCGGCCTCGACTTCCCCATTGGGACGGACATTTGGATGCCCGCCTGGACGGAAGGTCAGGTCGACCTCATCGGAAGGCTCGCCCCCGGTCGTTCGATCGAAGCCGCTCGCGCCGAGCTCGCCGGATTCGTGACCGACGAAGCAACGAGCCAAGGCAATCCAAGTCTGGTGGGTGCCTTTGCAGAATCCCTCCCGGTCGCCGTAACCGGCAACGTCCGGCCCGCGCTCTCGGCGATGACGCTCGCCGCGCTGCTGTTGCTGCTGATTGCTTGCACCAATGTCGGGAACCTTCTGATCCTCCGCGCCGGGAACCGACTCCAGGAATCAGCGATTCGGCGCTCGCTCGGCGCATCACGAGCCGCGCTGGTTCGCCAGTCGGTGATCGAGAGCACGTTGCTGGCGGTTGGTGGCGGTCTGGTTGGGTTGTTGGTGGCGACGGGCCTGCTCCGGTTGTTCGTTTTGATCGCGCCTCGGGACTTCCCTCGCGTCGACATGGTCCGAATCGATGGATGGGTGCTACTCTGTAGCTTCGCGATCACCCTGCTCACGGCGGTCGTGACAGGATTGGCCCCTTTGATGAGCAGCGGGCAGAGCACCGAGCGTCACCCCCTGCTGCGGTCGGACCATCGCGGCGGTACCGAATCCCGGGGCCGACGACGAACCGGCCAGGTGTTGGTGGTGGCCCAGGTCGCCTTGGCGATGGTGCTGGTGGCGGGCTCGGGGCTGGTGGCCCGAAGTCTGATTCGCCTCGAGACCCTTAACCTCGGCTTCGCCACCTCGCACCTCTCGGTCGTCGAAATGGTGCCTCCGCCGGATCAGTTCGACAATGAATACGTCGGGTGGATTCGACTACTCGAGCGGGCGCTGGTGGCGCTTCAATCGACGCCTGGTGTGGTCGCGGCGAGCCCGGTGGCTGCTTCGCCATTCACGGGTTCGAACACCTTCACAGCCGCCCTCGAGGCGGAGGGTCGAGAGGCAGTGCCCGGCCTCACGACGCCGATTGTTTCCTGGGAAGGGGTCGGAGCCGGCTTCTTCGCGGCGCTCGATCTACCAGTGCTTCGCGGCCGCGGCATCACCGACCAGGACGGGCGGAACACCTTACCAGTCGTGGTGGTCACCGGCGCGATCGCCCGGCGCCTTTGGCCTGGGCAGGACCCGATCGGCCGGCGGGTCCGATTCGTCACCGACACCGGCGAACGGAATTGGCGGACGGTGGTCGGCGTGGCCGGCGAGCTCCACTTTCGAGACCTCCGGGCGTCGACCCCGACGGCGTTCTTCCCGTACGCCCAGCTTCCTTTTTGGCAGGGCACGGTGGTGGTTCGGACCCGAGACGATCCGGCGATCGCAGCCGAGCGCATCCGAAGAGCGCTCAGGGAAGCTACCCCAGAAATGCCGGTCTGGCGGCTCCAACCGATGCCGGTCGCTTTGGACGGGCCGCTCGCTCGCCCCCGGTTTAACGCGTTCCTGCTCTCGGGGTTTGGCATCGCGGCACTGGTACTGGCGGCCATCGGGCTCTACGTACTCGCCTCGACTGGCGTGCGGCAGCGCTATCGCGAGCTCGGTATTCGGCTCGCGCTTGGCGCGACGCCCGGTCGACTGCAGCGCCACGTGTTGAGAGAGGCGTTGGTCCTGCTCGGATTCGGGGGAGCGGTCGGGGTGCTGGTCGCGTTGGCGGGATCGCGACTGTTGGCTGGACTACTCTTCCAGGTCACACCTGGCGACCCGATTGCGTTTCTCGCGTCTGCGGCCGCCTTGCTCGCGGCCGGGCTGGTGGCGAGCTACTTGCCGGCGCGACAAGCCTCTCGGGTCGACCCGGTACAGGCGCTCCGCGCCGACTAAGCTGCTCGGAAGTGCGAGGCCTGGCCAGAGGGAAACCAGAGGCTTGGACCCGACCGCCGGGGCGAGGAAGCGCCCACAAAACGAGGAGCTAACCGCGGGTCTACCAGTCGAGCCAAGCGACCCAGCCCGGCGTCGGGACTATGTGCTGCTCGGCTCCGTCGGCCCGGGCGATCGCGAGCTGCCCGAGCCGGGTGAACGCGACATGACGGCCGTCGGGCGACCACGCGACGGGGGTCCCGTAGAAGTCGGGTATGATGCCACTCGCCGGCGCAATCACCCGCGCGGTGTCCCCCTGCACCGGGACGGTCCAGACTGATCCTCGAGTCCGGAAAAGGATCGTCGCGCCGTCCGGGGACCAGCGGGTCGCAAACGCCGATTCGCCGCCATCGGTCAGGGTCCGCCGTCCCGACCCATCGGGGCGCATCACGTTCACTTGGTCGACGCCGTTGGGATCACGTAACACGAACGTGATCAGCGATCCATCGCGATTCCAATCGAGACCACCATAACTCAGCTCCGTCCGCTCGGCCACGCCGGTCTCAACATCGATCAGGGTGGTTACGCCACAAAGCCCGCCGCAATGGAGGAGCGCAAGCCGTCGGTTGTCGGGATGCCAGCGGAGGGTCGGGCGGCTGGAGAAGTCGGTCGGCCCTGAGACCTGCTGGGCGTCTCCAGTCGATGGATCAAGCACGTGGACCGACCCGTCGGTGGGCTTCACCAACGCAATTCGTTTCCGATCGCGCGACCAGGCCAGGCTAAAAGTGGAATACCCATTAGTCGTCACACTGAAGTGTTCCCGAAGCCCCGAACCGTCGGGCAGCATCGTATACAGCCCGTTCTTGATGGCAAAGGGACCCCCGGATTCGTCGATGGCTTCGAACACGAGCGGGCTTTGGATCGGTCCGGCACCGGTCCCCGGTCCTGTGGGATCGCTGCAGGCCGCCGTCGTGACCATGACGACTACTTGCGCGACTGGCGCGCGCCAAGCTTGTTTCACGTTGCTCCTCGGGCCGGTATCTGTTGCCGGGAAAACGCGGCACCGGGAATCTAACGTCCGCCGCGACAAATTCCTCAAAGGTGGAGCGACCGGCTCAAATGATCAGTCGCGCGGCTGTGACACTTGGAATTGGCCTCTTCACTCTGTCGGCATGCAACGATGGCACCGGCCCCGAGCGCTCCACTCCGAGCATCAAGGTCATCTCGGGCGGCGGTGTCGTAGATACGATTCTGGTACAGATACGGGCACCGTTGGTCGTCGAGGTGCGGGGATCCGACGGGCACGTTGCTCCGGGGGTCGACGTCGTCTTCATCTCGGGCCCCGACTCCAACGCCATTCCCCGCGTCTTCATCCGGCGGTCGTCCCTCGCCGATTATGCTGCCGTCGTTCACGCCAAGACGGACAGCTCCGGCCGAACATCGGTGCAGCTCGCTACCGGCTGGACGGCGGGTCAGACCGAGATCACCGTGGGCGCTCCGGCCTTGGGCCTTGAGACGAGGGCTGCGGTGACCGTACAGCCTGGGGGCCCAATGCGAATCGTCGTGACACCGCGGGACAGCCTGCTCTTCGTCAACCGCTCCTAATCCGCTCAAGGCCCTCTTGGTCGATCGGGCCGGGAACGCGATCGCCGGATCGTCGACGTTCTCGGGTGGGTCGCCGCACGTGCAGGTATCGAGTGGCGGGACTGTTGAGGCCAGGACCATCGGCCGGGCCAAGATCGATGTTCAGGTGGGGGCATTCACCGATAGCGCGTTTACCACCGTAGTGCCGGACGGCGCAATGGCGGTCTATAGCTTCGGCAACACCCTCGGGGAGCCAACTGGGTTCGGCCAGGTCAACCTGGACGGATCCGGCTTCAAGTGGATTGCTCGAACGGGAACCGTGGGGTCGGGCTACTCCCCGGGCAACCCAGTGTCGAAGTGGATCCCCGGAACGGGACAGCTGCTCTATGCGCGGGTGGTCGACGCATCGCCTCGTCTCTTTGTGGGTGACTCGACCGAGTCGGCGAAGCGACTGATCGACCAACCATTCCCAGTAGTCTCGGAAACCGACCCCGAGGTTTCGCGAAACGGGCGCTGGATTTACTTCGTTGCGAGAGACTCGTTTGGGATCGAGGCAATCTGGCGGGTCCCGCCGAGTGGGGGCGGCCCGGAGCGGCTGACCAC
>JAYVJS010000631.1:0-13476 GCA_043769075.1 Gemmatimonadota bacterium
TCAGGCCGGACACGATCCCGATCGGCAAGGACGACGGTCGCTTGACCATATTTCCTGAGAGCTCCACGTGGGTAGGCCATGGGGACAATTCTCTAGCCCAGGGCGTCCATTACTACGACACCTGTGCCAAGAGTGACGGAGTGCTCGAGTTCTCCTTGACACCGTTCCTCTGGTCTGACGCGGCTGGCGCTCCCGAGAGTCTCCCCGTCAAGGGGTTGTTCAACATCTTTGACGGCTTTATCGAAGGCGCGTTCAGCTACACCCGTGAAGGCGAGCCAATTCCAGTTGTCGCGGACGATCACGCCCGCGCGGCCGCCGGCGCCCTGACCCGGCAACGGCCCGAACGTAGCTCCGCCACCGGCCGGTCGCCCGGAAGGCCTGGAGCCGCATTTGCAGGGGGTGCAGCCCGCCGTTGACGTACAGTCCATGGCCGGTGATGAACGCGAGCCGGGCAAGGCAGTCGGTGACCGGATCGGAGGCCGTCGCTACCGGCTGGCCAGGCCGCCGGCGATTTCGCCGCCATCAATAATCACGGGATGTCCGGTGATATACGGCGCTTCGTCGGAGGCCAGGAAGGCAAAGAGCGCGGCGATTTCGCCGGGAACCGCGTGGCGCCGGAGCGGAATCTTTGCGTCCACCTCTGCCTTCATCTCCGGGGTGTACTCGGCTTCCTGCATAGCCGTCCAGACGTACCCAGGACAGACCGCGATCACCCGGATGGTCGGCGCCAGCTCCAGCGCCATCGTGCGGGTGAGTTCGATCACTCCGGCCTTCGCGGCGTTGTAGTCGGCGTACCGTGGGTAGCCGTTCATGCCCGATGTCGAACCCATGTTGATGATGACGCCGCCGCTGCCGGCGAGCATCCGTCTGGCAGCTTCCTGGGCCACGAAAAAGACGCCATCGAGATCGATACTCATCACCTTGCGCCATTCCGCGGGCGTAATGTCCATGAAATCATGGCGCAGGCTGACCGCGGCGTTGTTGATCGCGACGTCCACCCCGCCCAGCAGTTGGTAGAGTTTCTGAAAAGCGCCGGCCACCGCCACTGGGTCGGCCACGTCGGCATGGATCACGCCGGCGAGGTTCGGATGTCTTTGGCGAAGAGCCCGACCGCCGGCCTCGTCGTAGTCGATCACTGCGACACGCGCTCCTTCCTCCAGGAACCGCGCCACCGTTGCCGCGCCGATTCCGCTCGCGCCGCCCGTAATCACCACTCGCTTATCGGTCAAACCCTTCATCGTGATTCTCCTGTCATTTGCTTGGCGCTCGTCGATCAGCCCGCGATCCCGCCGCCGTCCACCACCAATGCGGCACCGGTCATGAACGACGAATCGTCCGAGGCAAGAAAGAGCGCCGCGCGCGCCAGTTCGAGCGGCGTGCCGACCCGGCCGAGCGGACGCTTGGCGGCGCCCTTCATGTAGTCCGCGTAACTCATTCGCCGAGCCTCGGCGTCGGTGGCGAGCATCGGGGTCTCGACATCGCCAGGGCAAAGGCAATTCACCCGAATGCCCTGCTTGCCGTGATCGATCGCCAACGCTTTGGTCATGATGACGAGCCCGCCCTTGGCCGCACAATAGGCGACCGCGTCGTCGCCGCCTTGAATACCCCACCCCGACGCCTGATTGATGATCACCCCGCGTCCCTGCGCAATCATCGTCGGCAAGGAGTACTTGGCCATCAGCCACGATCCCTTGAGGCTCGAGTCGATCGTCGCATCCCATTCTTCTTCGGTGCAGTCGATGGCGTTATGGGGATGGAACACGCCCGCGTTGTTGAAGAGAATGTCGAGCCGGCCGCCGAAGGCGCGCAAGGTTTCCGCCACCACGCGTTCGCAATCGCTGGGAAGCCGGACGTCGGCCCTGAGGAAAGCCGCCGTGCCGCCGGCCGCCGAGATCGCGGCGACCACGCGTCGGCCCCGGGTCTCGTCGCGGCCGGTTACCATCACCTTGGCGCCTTCTTCGGCGAAGAGGAGAGCCGAGGCCTGCCCAATACCTGACGTGGCCCCGGTGATAATCGCGATCCGGTCTTTGAGTTTCATGAGGGCAATCTCGATCGAGGAAAAGGCATGACTCCGGCCCTGCAATCTACCCTAATCACCCCCGTCGTTGGCCCGACACTCGGCCCGGGCGACCGGCACCATGGCAGCCAACGCGCACCACTGGGCCGCGGCCCGAACCGTCTCGGGGTGCTCGGGCCCGAGGCTTTCCCGGAGTGCCGCCACCGCTTCCCGTTGATGCCGTTCGGCATCGGCGAAATTGCCTAACGTTCGGTAGAGGCTCGCCAGCCGGATCAGCGCCCGGCCGGTGCCGGCGTGGCGGTCGCCCTGCGCCTTCCGAAACAACCGGACGGCTCGTTCCTGTAACGAAACCGCGGCCCCGGCCGCCCCCCGCTCCGCCAGCACCCCGGCCAAGCGGTCCAGGGCGGTCCCCACCTGCGGATGCTCCGGCCCGAGGCGAGCTTCGAATGACTCCAGCGCGGTACGGAGCAGACCCTCCGCCTCCGCAAGGGCCGAGTCATCATGGGCTTTGGCGCCTCGGTCCGCGACCAGTGCGCCGAGGGACAACCGGACCCGGGCGGTGACGGGATGATCGGCACCCTGAAGCTTGCTCTGCCGGTCCAGCAGTTCCCGGTAGTCCCGCTCCGCACCCACCCAATCGCCCGAGGCCCGTTTGAACGCCGCCAAGTTCCCGAGGGCCACCGTCGAGCGCTGGTGGTCGACACCAACCGACCGCCCGAGCGCCGCGACCGCGAGCTGCTGCACCGCGATGGCCGAGTCCAGCTTCGACTGATAGAAGTAGGCGGCGGCCAGGTTGTTGGCCGTGATCCCGACCGAACGGTGTCCGTCCCCTTTCTCGGCCCGCCGGATCGCCAGGGCCTCGACCAAGACGGATTCCGCCGCGGCGTACCGGGTGATCGCGTTGTACACGACACCGAGATCGTTGAGGCTCCGGCTCAAGTCGAACGCGCCCGCCGGGAGCAACGTCCGGCGAAGCGCCACCGCCTCGAGCAGCATCGGCAGGGCTTCCTTGGACCGGCCTCGCTCGTGGATGATCCATCCCAGCAGATTCAATGAGGCCGGGGTGCCCGGGTCGTTCCCGGTGGCCTGTCGAGTGTCGAGCGCCCGCCGGGCCAGCGACTCCGCCGTCTGATAAATTCCCAGGCGGTCGTAGCCATCCGCCAGCACGTCGAGCATGTCGGCCTGGACCTCGGGCTGGCCGGCGTACGCTCGGTCGATTTGCTGCGCCTGGAGGTCGAGAAGCCGCCGGACGGTCACGGTGTCGCCGACGGATCGGTCGGCGCCGGAGGCACCGAACATCTCGAGCAAGAAGCCTCGGACCTCGAGCGCCTTGTCGCGCTCCCGGGTAACTCGGGCCGCTTCGTGGGCAACTCGCCGCGACTGCACCATCGTCACGCCGGTGGTGGCGACCAAGGCGCCGAACGCCGTCGCGAGCGCCGCCACGGGCCACCGATGGCGCCGAAGGAACTTTCCGGCTCGGTAGCCGAAGGTGTCGGGGCGAGCCCGGACCGGAAGTCCGTCGAGATGGCGCTGGACGTCGTCCGCGAGGGCGGCCGCCGATGGATACCGGCGGATCGGTTCCTTGCGAAGCGCTTTCAGGATGATCGTGTCGAGATCGCCCGCCAGACCCTTCCGGTCAGTGGCCCGGCTCGGCGCCACCGGCTCGGTGACGGTGACCGCCTGCTCGATCTCCGCCAGCGTCTCTCCGCCGGACAAATACGGGTGGCGTCCGGTGAGCATCTCGTAGAGCAAAAGGCCGAGGCCGTAGACGTCGGTGGCGGTGGTCACCGGCCGGCCGCCGAGTTGTTCCGGAGTCGCGTACTCTGGTGTCAGGAGCCGCGCATCCGCCCGGGTGGAAACGGCCGGCCCGAGTCCTGCGGCGGGTTCGAGGACCTTCCCGATCCCGAAGTCGAGCAGTTTGGGGGTGCCGTCCGCCGTCACCAGGATATTCCGAGGCTTGAGATCCCGGTGCACGACGAAGTGCTGGTGGGCGTGCTGGACGGCTCCGCAGATGACCTGAAAGAGCTGGAGCCGGCGGTCGACCGGGAGGGCGTGCCGTTCACAATACTCCGTGAGCGGCAGCCCTTCGACATACTCCATCACGAAGTACGGCCGGCCGTCGGACGTGACGGCCGCATCGATCAGCCGGGCGATATTCGGATGATCCAGGCTGGCCAGAATCCGCCGCTCGAGCCGAAACCGGGCCAGGACCTCTTCGGTGTCCATGCCCCGGAGGATGACCTTGAGTGCCACCACCGGGCGGACGTCATCGGCTTCCCGCTCGGCGAGGTAGACCGCGCCCATCCCGCCCTTGCCTAACACCCGGACGATCCGGTATTGGCCGATCTGTTCCGGCACCTCAGGCACCGGCACGGGCGGTGCCAGGTTCTTAAAATCGCCGACGGGCTGTTCGAGGAAATGGGGGTCGCGGGTCAGCTGGGCGATGAGACTGTCCACGTCGCGGCGGAACGCCTCGTCATCCCGGCAGGCCGCCTCGAGAAATCCGGGCCGGTCGGCCGCGGGACGTTCCAGGGCCTCGAAGCACACGTGTTCGAGCCGGGCCCACCGGAGCGGATCCATGGAGGCTCCCAGGTTAGGAGTCCGGCGGAATTTCCTGGCGAAGCCAGGCCTTGGCCACCGTCCACGCCCGCCGAACCGTTCGTTCCGACAACCCCATCACCTCGGCCACTTCCTCGGTCGTCAGGCCGCCGAAGAACCGGTACTGAACCACCGTCGCACCCTGGGGATTGAAGACGGCCAACCGCGACAGGGCCTCGTCGAGCGCTAACATCTCGGTGGCCTGCTCCGCCGAGAACACCCCATCGGGATTGGGCACCTCGGTGGCTTCGTCCAACGCCACTTGTCGCTCGCGCCCGCCACGCTTCGCCGCCCGGTGCCGCTTGGCGTAGTCGATCAAGATCCGCCGCATGGCTTCGGAGGCCACCGCATAGAAGTGATGCCGGCTCTTCCAGGCCGCGCGATGCTGGTCGACCAGCTTGAGATACGCCTCATGCACCAGCGCCTGGGTGTTGAGGGTGTGACCGGTCGATTCATACCGCAGCCGGCCCCGGGCGATGACCGACAACTCATGATAGACGAGTGGCAGCAATTGATCGAAGGCTCCGGGCTCGCCGGAGGTGACCCCGAGCAACAGCTGGGTGATCTCGCCAGATTGGTGCTGCGGTGCGGCCATCGAGAGATCCTTGCGGCCGGCGTCAGGCCGGCCGCCCTTGTCTCCCAGAGCATAGCACCCGACCGCATCACGGCGCCAGCGTCAGCAGAACCACCTCGCCATAGCCGCACCCGCCCGGCGCCGGATCGGGAAACGGGCCACTCCCCTGAATCCTGATGCCGGCGCCCACGACGTTCTCATGGACGTGTTCGAACGAGCAGATCGGGGCATGAGCCGCCACTCGTTTCGCCCCGGTGATGTCGGTGAGGGGAACCACCGTTCCCGCCGCGAAGGACCCTGCCGCCTGATCGAGCTTGAGGGCCCGCACCTTCGTGTTGACGGTGACCGCGATATCGATCAGCTGGGGCGTCTGGGAACCGGCCACCGTGGCCGTCACCCGGACCGACGCGCTGACCGAGCGGGCCTGCCCGCAGTTGAACCGGACCGTCACCGAACGGCTTTCGCCCGGTTGCAGCGTGAAGTTGCCGAGGATGACATCGACGAGCTGGGTGCCAACCACCGCCGACGTGACCGTCACGGTGGTCGTCCCGGCGTTCTGGTAAAGCAGTGGGGTCCCGGGGGTCGGACACGACGTTTCGCCGACGATGTGTTCGATCACCTGGAACGGGTTGTTGATGACGAGTTTCGGTGTCGGAGGCGGCGGCGCGCAAGGGAGGCCTGGTGCGCCTGGCAAGAACACCGGGTCGGTGTTGGTTTGGTTCCCGAGCCTGATGACGCCGTAGGCTCCGGGGTCACCCCGCAGACCCACGGGGACTCCGTTGCCGCCATTGCCGCCGTTGCCGGCGTGGTCGAGGAAGACGTTCCCGGGGTTGCCGGTGAAGAAACCGGTTCCCCCCTCTCCGTCGCCGCCGGTTGCGGCGCCGCCGTTTCCGCCTCGGCCGCCCTGTTTGAAATTCCCGGCCTCGCAATCATTCCAACCGTTGCCGCCATTGCCGTTCTTGAAGAGGGCAAATCCGCCTATGCCCCCGTCGCCGAACAGGGCGCCGACCGCCGACCTCGCCTCGGAGTTCCCGCCGCGTCCGCCGGCCGCTCGAAGGGCCCCGCCGTGCCCGCCATCGGGAATCACTTCGGTCGTTGCCGTAGTCCCGTTCCCCGCGGTCGCGGTGGCATTGCCGCCTTGACCGCCGTCACCGCCCGCCACCGTCGGGACGCCGGCGGCGTTCCCTGTAATCGTCAGTTGATTCGAGGGCGATCCGGCCCCGGCACCTCCGGTGGCGTCGGCCGCGCCGCCGTCCTGTTCGCGAGGCCCCGGCGCCATCCCGACCACCCCGTCGGCGCCGATGGCTTCGGCGTTCCCGCCCTTGCCGCCCTGGCCCAGCCGAATCGTCAGCAGATTCCCGCCCACGATCCCCTGGGTCCCGACGACCCGCACCAGCCCCGGCCCCGCGCCAACCCCACCCTCGGCCTTCGCCGATGAGGCGGTTTGCCCCGACTTCCCGCTCGAGCCGGTGCCCTTGGCGTCCCCGCCGTCTCCCCCGTCTCCCGAGGCGACTTCGACCGCGCCCGAAAAGACCACCCTCGCGGTCGATCCCACGGTAATGTCGCCGCCCCTGCCGCCGGCCCCGCCCTTCGCCTCGGCGCTTTGTTTGTTCAGATCGGCGCCGACACCCCCGTGACCACCGGATTGACCAAAGACGCGGACCCCGGCGCCTAACTCGAGATCGGCGCCTTTGCACCAGAGGGTCCACGAGCTGGACGCGTCGTTGCCCTTTTGGCCGACCGTGCCGCTCGTCCCGGTCTTGGCTCGGATCGGTTTGGCCACGAACGCCTTCCCTGATACCTGGCAAGGACTCGACGCGAGGCCCAAGCCTTGGAAGGATGAGAGCGACGGGGGCGCCGCGGGCCCGGTGACCGAGGGGTCGTTCGTCACGACGCCTTTGCCGGACGTGGCGATCTCACCCGCCCCTGAAATCGAGTAGCCGCCTTTGGCCACGATCCGGAGATCGGCTGTCGGGTCGTCGGGCGACGGGCATTGGTTGTCGATCACTCCGCTGATCGACACCGTCTGCTCGCCGTTGATGGTGATCGCCACGCAAGTGCCCTTGAGGGTGCCGGCGATCTCGACCGCGCTGTCGGCATTGATGACCAGGTTCCCGGCCACCGTCACGATCCGCCCCGCGGGAATGACCAACCGGGTCAGCCCGACCGTGCCCCCTTGGATCGTGGTGTCCTTGGAGGGCTGGACCAACACCTCCTGCCCCACCGCGGTGAAGACCACCGGCGGCAGTGTAACGCCGGACACCGATACCGTTAGGCGGTTCTCGCCCTGGGTCGGCCCCAAGGTCCAGGTCCCGACCGTCGCGAGTCCGGCTGCGTCCGTGGTTTGGGTGCCGCCGGTCACCGCCCCGCCACCGGCGGTCACTCCGAACACCACCCCGGCGCCCGCCACCGGGTTCCCGAATTGGTCGCTCACTTTGACCGCGGGCCGAGTGGTGACGGAGGCTCGAACCGAAGCCGACTGGTTGTCACCACCGGTCTTGGCCAGCGCGCCGGCCGGCCCGGCGGTGGCCGTGGCCGAGATGGTCACGGGGGGACTCCCGGCGATCGTTGCCGTCATCGTGTTGGGCCCGGCCGTGGTGCCCAGGGTCCAACCGCCGACCGTGGCGATGCCTTGCCCATTGGTGGTCTGCGTCAGTCCGGTGGCGCCGCCCCCGCCCGCTTGGACCGCGAACGTCACAGCCACCCCCGCCACGCCGGTCCCGCTCCGATTGGCCACTTTCACCGCGGGAGCCGTCGCCACCGCTTGCCCGGCCGCCGCCGACTGCCCCTCGCCGGATTGGACCGTCAGATTCGTCGTCGTATCCGGCGGTGGCTCAGTCGTCCCGCCACCGCACCCAGCCGTCAACAGGGCCGCACCAACCAGGGAAACCAGGAAACCGCGCATTCAACCTCCGAGGGTGTTTCCTGACTACGCGACAAACCGGGGAAAACCCGGCCACGAGTCACTGAGTGCCCCGATGACGAAGACGCCGCTTGGCGGAGAACTGCCCAGCTCGCCGCCGGCGGCGTAGATTGGAGGAAGCGGCCGGGTCGCCCGGTGTCGGGACGTTGGCGGCGGGAGATCCGGCGCGCTACGCGGTCACGGTCGGGGACGACTATACGTCTTCGGGGAAGTGGATCTCGACGACTACACCATGATCGTCAAGTCTGGGGCCGGGTGACCCTCGGACGCCCCGACCGACTGGTAATCATCGGGGCGGTTCCCGCCGCCGCAGAGCGCAGCAGGCGAAGGAGATGGCCCGTAGTCACCGGCGCTCCGGTGCCCGCCCTTGCCAGCATTAGGCTCACCGTGCCGGGCACATCCTCGAGCGCCAGGTATCGTACCGCTGTGTGAGCGATCTCCCTCGCCGACTGGGGCGCTAGTGCGATGCCGATGCCGGACACGACCAAGCTCGCGATCGTCTGCCACTCCCCCGCCTCCTGCGCGACGTGCGGCGCAAACCCGGCCGCGTGACAGGTCGCGATGATCGCATCGTAGAGGGGCGGTGACGCCGAGCGCTTGAACATCACGAATCGCTCCGTGCGGAGCTCACCGAGCGCCACCCTCGGGCGCGCGGCCAACGGATGCCCGGCGGGCAGAACGGCGATCAGCGGCTCCTCCGCCACCAGATCGGCCACGACCGCCGGGTAGGCCACCGGCCCCCTGAGAAGGGCCGCGTCGAGGATCCCCGCCGCCACTCCAGCGAGCGCGTCAGGCGGGTCGTCAAGCAGCTCCACCGACACGTCTGGGTACTCGGCTTGGAGCATCTGGAGGGCGCGGCCCACCACCCCGAGCGAGCATGAGGCCAGCAGCGCAAGCCGGAGTCGCCCTCGCTCGCCCCTCGCGGCGCGGCGGACATTCTCAACCGTCGCCGCCGCGTGATCCACCAACCGCCGGCCTTCCGTCACCAGCGCCTGACCAGCGGCTGTCAAAGTGAACTGACGGGCCGAGCGCTCGATCAGCACCACGCCGAGTTGCCGCTCCAAGCGCTTGAGCTGCTGGGTAAGTGCGGGCTGAGAGATCCCGAGTCGCGCGGCTGCCCGGCCGAAGTGCCGCTGATCGGTTAGGGCGAGAAAGCAGTGGATCGCGGCGAGGCGAGGGAGATTATCCATGATTTGAAATAGTAATCGAATGGGTTAGCACACCCTATTGGACATTATCGGCCTGGATTCATAGCGTTGAGGCATGGCAACCAGGAACCCTGCGCTCGCAGCGCTCGCTCTCTCCATTGTCGGCGGTCTCCCTGCTCAGTCGGCCTCGCCCGCCCACCACGTCAAGCGCCCAATGACCGTTGACGATCGATTCAGGTACATCGAGCCGGGCAGCCCCATGACCTCGCCCGATGGCCAGCTTGTTCTGTACCCCACGACCCACCTCTCGCTTGACGACAACCGACCGCAGGGGACGACCTGGCTCGCGCCGACCGACGGCAGCGCGCCGCCCCGCCCATTCCTCCAGGACGGTGACGGGTCACCCATGTGGGCACCCGATTCCCGTTCCATCTACTTCTTTCGCACCGTGACGACCGGGACCACGCCCACTCGCGAGTTGTTCGAGCAGAGGGTTACCGATACCGCTGCCGCTCAGCGGAGCCATCTCGGCGCCCACGACCTCGGTGCCTGGCGGCTATCGGCGGACGGCACCTTCTTCTTGGTCGCGCGGGACGAAGACGAACCGAGCGGTCCGAGTGCGAGCACCGACGCTACTTTTGTGAACGAGGGATCGAACGGACAGGTCCGGTACTCTTGGAGTAACCTCTGGCGCTACCACATCGATACCGACTCCCTCACCCGAATCACCCGACGCGACTGGTCGATCAGCGAGTTCGACATCGCCCCCGACGGCCGGTCGGCCGTGGTGGCGGCCCAACCCGACAACCACCGGAACACCGGCTGGAAGGCGGAGCTCTACGTTGTCGATCTCACTGACGGATCGACCCGGCAAGTCACCCACAACCAGGCGCCCGAACGGGCTCCCCGCTGGTTCCCCGACGGAAAGCGAGTGCTCTTCACCGCGGTCAGGCTCGACCGCTGGGAGAATGGCAACGGCGATCTCTGGCAAGTGGACGTCGCGAGTGGGGCGACCCGGAACCTCACGCCGGCCCACACGGGGCGCTTCGTCGGACCGGTACTCTCTCCCGACGGCTCGGCCATCTACGTGGGAAGCGGCTACGCCACGGCCCGGTTTCCAGTCCGGATTGACGTCGCGTCGGGGCGGATCACGCCACTCATGAGAACACCCGGTGCCATCGCCGGTTCGTGGTCTGCCGATCGCCGAACCTTTGCCTACCGATCCCAAGACGCCACGAATCCGCCCGAGATTTACGTCGATGTGGCCGGCGGCTCGGCCGGTCCGATCCGGATCAGCGATCTCAATCCCTGGATCCGAAACGAGATCGCCCTTGGGTCCGTCAACGTGGTCCGATGGCGGAGCAACGCCGGGATGCCGATCGAGGGACTGCTGACGATGCCGACCGAGAGCACTGTCCGACCCAGGCCGCTCCTCGTGCACATTCCCTGCGGCCCCGGTTGCGGCTGGATCAACGAGTTCTCGCTCAAGAACCAGATCTACGCGGGACTCGGCTACGCCCAACTCTCCGTCGTCGTCCGCGGCAGCAGCAACTACGACGACCGGTTTATGCGAGCCAACTACTTCGACCTGGGCGGCGGTGACCAGCGGGACGTGCTGAGCGGCGTCGACGCCATGATCGCCCGTCGAATCGCGAGCGCCGACAGTCTGGCGCTCGACGGGTGGTCCTACGGCGGGATCCTCGGTGCCTACATCCTGACCCAGACGAAGCGATTCAAGGCGGCGAGTCTGGGTGCCATGGTCAGCGATTGGACAACCGACTACGGATCGAGTGCCTACTACAGCGGCGAGCGCTGGTTCTTCGGCGGAACCCCGTGGACCAACCGAAAGTGGCGGGAGCGGAGCAGTCTCACCTACGCCAATCGAGTCACCACCCCGACGTTGCTGCATCACGGCGACCAGGACGACACCGATCTGCCGTTTCAGTCGATGAATTTCTTCGCGGCACTGGAGCGCCATGGCACCACCGTTCGCTACATCCGGTACCCCGACGAAGGCCACGACCTCCACCAGCCGCAGCATATCCGGGTTCGAGATTGGCAGGACATCGCTTGGATCCAGCGTTTCGTGCGGGGGGTTCCTGAAACCGCTGGGCCGCCTTCGAACCGGTGACGATCAGTCAAGGGCGCTGCTCGCCGAGCGACGCGGACCCAACCGGCGGGGTAGATTGAAGGGAACGACCAGCCGTCCCACGTCCCCTTTCTCGGCTCCGAGGTTCACCGATGACCCTCCGCTCGACCTTTCGACTGATCTCCGCGCTCGCCGTCGTTCTTGCCGCCTTGCCTGGCGCGGACCTCGCCGGCCAGGGCACCCCGTTGCCGCTGGGTCGCCCCGTCGCGGGAACGTTGGCGGCGGGAGATACCGCGCGCTACACCGTCACCGTCGGCGACGACTACTACGTGTTCGGGGAAGTGAATCAGATCTCGGTCGACGTGCTGGTCCGCCTGATGGACTCAGGAGGCATCGAGGTCGCCCGCTTCAACGGCCCAGGCCGGGGGCCGGATCGTTTCGCCGGGCCGGTCAAGAAAGCGGGCGTCTACACCATCCAGGTCATCCCGGTCGACAAGCAGGCGGGGGCTTACCAGATCACCTTGGTGCGGGCGGAGCCGGTCGCGAAAGATCCGAAGCGGCTCGCCGATCAGCTCATGGCCCAGTACGACGGGACAAGTTCCCCGGGCGCCGTGGTCCACGTCTGGCGCGACGGCCGAGTGCTGTTCTCGAAGGCGTACGGAATGGCCAACCTGACGTATGGCGTTCCCTACACCACCGATACCCGAACCAACATCGGGTCGACCTCCAAGCAGTTCACCGCGTTCGCCATCATGCTCCAGGCCCAACGGGGTAAGCTGTCCCTCGACGATGACATCCGCAAACACATCCCCGAACTGCCCGCGTTCGATCAGGTGGTCACGGTCCGCCACCTCATCACCCATACCTCGGGCCTTCGGGAGTTCCTCAACTTGCTGAGCATGACGGGGCGCCGCCTCGACCACGGAGACTGGATCGATCGCCACGAGCTGATCGGCATCGTACAGCGGCAGCCCAAGTTGCAGAACGTGCCGGGCACCGAGTGGAACTACAACAACACCGCCTTCGGCCTGGCCGCGCTGATCGTGGAGCGGACCTCGGGCAAGGACTTCCCTTTGTTCATGCAGGAGGACGTGTTCGGACCCCTTGGCATGACCCGGTCGATGGTGCGGCCGTCCCCCCGGCATCAGGTCCCCGGCGGCTCTGAGGGCTACACCGCCGCACCGGATGGCTTCATCCAGATCGGCGATCTGGGAGGCGCGGTGGGAGCGGGGGCGATCTACACCACGGTCGGGGATCTCCAAACGTGGATCCAGAACTACGCCAACCCGCGGGTGGGCACCGCGGAGGGCATCAAGCAAATGATGACCTCCTATGTGCTGGCGGATGGGAAGAAGACGGGCTACGGGTACGGCCTGTTCATCGACGAGCAACGAGGTCTGAAGCGGGTCCACCACGGTGGGGCGGACGTGGCGCACCGCTCGATGCTGGCCTACTACCCGACCATCAACGCGGGCATCACGGTCCAGAGCAACCACGCCGGCTTCAACAGCGGGGTCGCCTTCGAGCTGGCCGCCGCGTTCTTCGGGGACGCGATGCAGCCCGAGAAGGACAAGGGCCAAGTGGCTGCGGCGGCCTTCGATCCGGCCAGCTACGATGCCAAGAAGTTCGACGCGTTCGTCGGCCGGTATGCGCTCGACGCCAGTCCCGACTTCGTCCTGACGTTCACCCGTGAGGGAGACTCGCTCTTCACTCAGGCCACGGGCCAGCCGCGGGTCGCCCTGGTCCCGCGGTCCGACTCGATATTCGCGCTCGCGGCCGTGCCCGCCTCCGTCACGTTTCACCGCGACGCTGCCGGCAAGGTCGATGGGTTGACGATGAAACAAGGCGGTCAAGATTTGCACGCCACTCGGCTCGCCGGAAGTCGGGCGGCTTGGAAACCCACGGCGGCGGAGCTACAGCAGTTCGTGGGACGCTACTTCAGCGAGGAGCTGGAGACCTTCTACACCATCGCCTTGGAACGCGACACCCTGGTGGTCCGGCACCGGCGTCTGGACGACGCCAAATTGACGGCGGGGGAAACGGACAAGTTCGCGGGCGGTGGGCTCAGCTTCTCATTTGAGCGGGACCGCAATCAAATGGTGATCGGGTTCTACGTGGCGAACGGGC
>JAYVJS010000632.1:0-2025 GCA_043769075.1 Gemmatimonadota bacterium
GCGGCTGAGGCGTGGGCGAAGTCTGCGGCGCCCGCCGAGTGCCACGCGCCTGAGGGGTCTGGTGAAAAGGTCACGGCGCTGGCCGTCGAAGCCCGGGCGTTTGCGAGCCTCGCGGAAGCGAAAGCGGGGGACCCGGGGATCAAGGAGGCCCTGAACAAGCTCCATGACCAGTTCCAGGCCCTCCACATGATCTGTATGCCGATGGGGATGGATGACAAAAAGATGGACCACAAAAAGATGGACCACAAAAAGATGGAGCCCATGGAACCCAAGAAACCGCCGCGCTAGCGGCGGTTTCTCTGGTCGGGTGCCTTACGGCCGCTTTCGAATCTCAAGGTCGCCGTTGCCGGAGGTCATAACGAGGCGTCCGCCCCCGTTACCAATCGTGCCCCGGACTCGAGAAGGATCCAGCCGACCCCGCATCTGAATCGGGAAATCGACGGTGACGTGGCCGTTGCCGGTGTTCGACTCGAGTTCGGCACCGAACGTTTCCGGCACTGTGATCGTGATCCGGCCGTTTCCGGTGGAGAAGGTCATCGGCGGGGACCCCTCAAGCTTGTCGATCGACACGTCGATGCTGCCGTTGCCGGAACTCGCTTCGACCGGACCTAAGGACGTGTTGATGCGGATATCGCCATTGCCGCTCGAGGCCTCGACCGGGCCGCGGGCCCCATCGACCGTGACCTTGCCGTTCCCCGAGGTAGCGGACACCGTACCGGTGGTGCCTGACACATCGACCCGGCCATTACCGCTCAGCGCGATGACCTCGGGCCCGCCGCCGTCGACGGTGACGTCGCCATTGCCGCTGCCGGCTCTGACCCGGACCCCGGTGGGGATCCGAACCGTGAAGTTGACCCGGATCTGGTGATCGTCGGACCAACGCCGGGGCCGGTGTTTGGGCGACTGGTAGCTGCCATCCTCGTCGCACTCCTCTTCGTCATCGAACACCGCGCAGACGGTTACCCCGCCAGAGCCTCGTCGCACCACGAAGCCGACATCCTCGATCGAGCCACGCCGAACGACCTTGTCGGCCCGGATTTCGACTCGGTCGCCGACCCCCTGGGTGACTTTGACAAACCCGTTGGGCGAGGCGATCCGAACCCAGCCCCCTCCGGAAACGGCTTCAGCGATGGAGAAGGAGGTCTCATTGCGGCCGACAATCTGCTGGGCCCCGACTTGGCCGGCGCAGAGGGCGGCGAGCCCGAGGCTTGTGACAAGAGTCTTCATTGAATCTCCGTGGTGAACGTTTCTGCTTGGACGCCCGGCAGCGCGAGACCGTTGGAAGAACCGTTCCAAACTCCCGCGACGGGCAAACGGTTGGGGCCGAGTGGCTTAGCCTCGGGACCGGGACCGGTCGGCGTCCCACCACCGGGACGAGGGACCGACATTAGATCCCGGATCCGGGAACTAGCCCTCGCCCCCGGCTCGGGACTGTTCGCTAGCTTTCGCTGGATCTCGGGTGGCTGGTGTCCTGATATCCTCAATCTGGGAGGTGACCATGAACTCCAGGCTGGTCGTAGTCCTGGGCTGGTTTGCAGCCGGTTGTGCCTCCCCAATGGCCCGGCTCGAGGGCGTCTTGGTCGACGTTCGGCCGGACCCTCGACCGGCGACCCCGATGGAATACAGCCGAGCTCGGGTGCTGCACGGGGGCCGAGTCGTACCGGGCGGCCCCCAGACGGCCATCGGAGTTGGCGATTCCTTAGTCACCGCCGCCGACGGGATGGCGGTCATAACCTTGGCCGGCTTTGAGGTCATTGTTGATCCGGGCACCAGCCTAGTGGTCGGACCGGCTTCGATCGTAGTTCGGGTCGGTCGGGTGGCCGTCACCAGCCAGCCGGAGGCCAAAGGCAACCTGACGGTCACGACGGAGGTGGGCGCTTTGTCGTCGGGCGGCAAGCAGTTCGTGGTCACGGTGCGGCCAGACCAAAGCGCCGAGGTCACCGTGCTCGATGGCCGGGTGGCCCTGACCCCGAGGGGGTCACGTGGCTGGCAGGCCCCAATGGCCTATGGAGGGGGAGAGCGAGG
>JAYVJS010000633.1:0-13885 GCA_043769075.1 Gemmatimonadota bacterium
CTCCCGGCCCTTTCGATGTTTGATTTGGTCGCGACGGATATGCGGGCGAGCTTCGTCGGGCCTGGTGAGGCCGCCAACGACGAACCCTACACCGCAATCGTGCCGCGCCAGTCGATCTACGAGGTCAATGCTCGGCTCGGCGCGATCACCGGGCCTTATGCCCGCCAGCGGCTGGCCGCCGCCCGGGAGTCGCGGCGGATGGATTTCCGAAACCCCGACGCGGCGCCCAGCGACCGACTGAATCGGATCCTCTGGCACGAGGCCCGAGGGTGGAACGTGCCGTTTCCCGGGGTCCGGCGGGCGATCTTCTTTCCGTTCGCGGCCGACCTTGCTGACGAGGACCGGGAAGAGCGGCGCGAGGCTGCTCGGAAACGGTAGCGATATGACCATCGATGACATCACTGGTCTCGTCGACTACGGCTACTGGGCAAACGCCCGGCTGATCGAGGTCGTCACCCGGCTGACCCCGGAGCAATTCACTGAGACCGTGGCCGGAAGCTACGGATCGATTCGGAATACCTTGGTCCACGTGATGAGTGCCGAGGCCGGCTGGTTGGAACGTTGCGGCGGGCCGAAGCGTGGGCCGCAACTCCGGGGAGAGGACTATCCTACGGTAGCGTCGTTGGTTGAGGCCTGGCGGACGATCGAAGCAAACTTCCGGGCGTTCGCCGCGGGTTTAGAGGAGTCGGACCTGATCGGCGTCATCGATTTCTCACTGGGCTCGTTTGGGTCGTTTTCTCTGAGGCTGGGTGAGATGCTCCAGCACGTGGCCAATCATGGCACCCACCATCGCGGGCAAATTGCGCTACTGCTCCGAGCGCTCGGCCACGCCCCCGGCAACGTGGACATGCTGTTCTACTTTGCGGCGAAGGGGCCGGGCGGGCCTACGGACGGGCGGTCAGCCTCGGCGGGGTCGCGGCGTCGAAGACCTTCTCGCCGTTGATGAAGGTCATCGCCACCTTGGTGTCGTGCAGCTCCGTGATCGGGATCTGGAACGGGTTCCGCTCGGTCACCACCAGGTCGGCGCGCATCCCGATCTCGATCGAACCGACCTGGTCGCGCTGATCCATCAGGACGGCGCCGTTCTCGGTGAAGATCCGGAGGGCTTGGTCGAGCGAGATCCGCTGGCCCAGCCCCAGCGTTTCCGCGCTGCCGCCCGGTTTCTGGCGGGTGACCAAGGTCTCCATCGCGAGCCACGGATTGACCGACGGTACCACCGACCAGTCGGAGCCGGCGACCACCAGCGCCCCAGTCGCGAGCGCCTCGCGAATTGGAATCCACCGTCGCATCCGGTCCGGCCCCACGGCGGCGAGAATGTCGTTCGAGGCGATCGGCGTCGGATACCAGATATAAGGAGAGAACTCCCAGGCCATCTGAACCGCCCGGACCCGCGGGATATCGGCAGGGTCGACAAACGTGCTGTGACCGACGTCGTGCATCGGACCACCTGAGCCGTTCACCGCCCGGGCCCGCGCGACGGCATTGATCGCGGCGCGGACCGCGGCGTCGCCGGCCGCGTGGAACTTGATGTGCAGGCCAAGGCGGTCGAACCGGGTGACGGCCTCGTCGAGCACCGCCTGCGGCATATTGAGCATCCCCTTCTCGAGGGCGCTGCCGGGCGACGCGGACCGCGCCCGCCGGTAGGGAGCCAACATGGCGGCGGTATGGCTCTCCGTGGGGACACCGTCGAGGAAGATCTTGACGCAGTCGGGTCGGAACCGGGGCCCGGCGTAGGCACCTCGGGCCGCGATCAGGGAGTCGCCCATCGCCTTGACCGTGGCGGGTTCGGGCCCCCACACGATGCAGCCCCGCACCCGCTGCTTGATCAGCCCTTCGGCTGAGAGAGCCGCCAGCGGCCCGATGTCCGGCGTGCGGACGCTGGCCACCGTGAACGACGTGATCCCGAACGACAGCATCTGGTTCGCGGCCAAGACCAGGGCCTGGCGTCTCGCCTCGAGGGTGGCGGGAGGAACGACGCCTTCCACCAGGCGCGCCGCGCTCTCGCGGAGGAGTCCGGTCGGGTCGCCGGCCGGGTCGCGCTCGATGATGCCGCCGGCGGGGTTTGGGGTGGCCCGGGTGATACCGGCCAGGGCGAGCGCCGGGGAATTGACCCAGACGCTGTGGTGGGCTTCGTCGTTCAGGAGCACCGGTTGGGCGGGAGCGACGGCATCCAGAAAGGCGCGGTTCTGCTGGCCGGGCTGGAAGACCGCCGCCACCCAATTGCCCCCGACGGTCCACTCCCCTGGCTGTTTGTCCCTCGCGCACGCCTTGACCGCGGCCGCGATCGCGGTGGGAGCCGCGCCGGCCGGGAAGCCGCAGGCGAACTGCTCCAGCCCGGCGAAGAGCGGGTGAACGTGGAGGTCGTGCAGTCCTGGGAGCACGGTCTTTCCACCCAGATCGACGAACTCGGTCGCTGGGCCTCGAAGCGGGTCGATCGCGTTGGCGTCGCCGACGGACGTGATGACACCTCCGCGGATCGCGATCGCTTCCGCCCAACCGGAGGGTGTCCTGACCCGGCCGTTAGTCAGGATCAGGTCGGGCGCCGGGGTCCCTGCCGGTGCCTGAGCCCACGCCGCCGAGCCGGCCCCGCCGCGGGCCATCATCGGGATGACGATCGCTAGCCCGATGGCCCGGGTCACTGCGCCCACCGATATCGCCACGGGACGTCCCCTTCGTTCACGTTCCAATTGCCACCTGCCGGCTAGGATCTTAGCGCGGGCCGGTCTCGACCCGCACCCCGTTCGGATAGGTCTTCGAAAGGCCGTCGATGACGAGTTCCACGGAATCCGCGAATCAGGAGGAACGGGAAGGTTGAGACAGTCCTTGGAAAAAGGCAATCGCCCCGGAACTTCAGGGATGGGACTAAGGCGCCGCGCGATGTCCGTAGCTCATGACCCGGGCGAGCTTCCACCCTCCTGTGTCGAACTTCCACAGCATCGTGAACACGGCGAACCCGGCTAACCGCTCGGGACCGTCGCCCTTCCGCTCGTAGAACCGGTGTTCGCCGGCTTCGATGGCGCCATATCCGGGGACCGGGTCGACCCGGAGCGTCTCCGGGACGAGTTCTCGCCGGGATCGCCACGCGTCGGGCGCCTTCTTGGCTTCGCAGTTCTTCGCATAGTCCGTCACCAGGGCCGCGCCCGAAGTGGCCACCACACCGGCCTTGTCATGGTAGAACTCGAGATCCTCCGTCACCATCGTCGTGAGCCGGGTCGGATCGCAGCCGAGAAAGAAGAGCGCGAAGAAGTCCGCATCGAATGCGGCGATGGAGCGAGTCAGCTCAGCGCCGGTGGGAACCAACGCCGGGGTCGTTTGCCCGACCGCGGGCGTGACCACCGCGGTGGTCGCAAGAAGAAGAATACCAACGACGAGTCGCGCCATGAGAGACCTTGGGTCGTAGCGAGTGAGGGCGACCTACGGGACCAGAACGGGACCGGTTTCACCTTGGTGGGCGGGCGCTTGCGCGGAGACTTCAGAAGAAGTGATGACGGTATGGAGCAATAGGATGAGCAATCCCTAAGAGCAACTCACCTCTCTCCCCACGGCGGAGGGCCTTACTCACCTGGGCGAACAGCCCGATCTCGTGGATCGGGAGCCGAAACGCAACGGTGCCCTGGACGTGGCCCGACAGCCGGTCCTTCGATCCCCCGTGGCCGGTCGTCACACCAAGACCGGCGCCGAGAAACAGCCACGAATCAGGCCGGAGAGGTTGGACCTGGAACACAGAGGTGAATATCGGAGTGGCCCCGACCCCGGGAAGGAACAGGACATCGCTCGTCGACACAAGGTGACTCGCGCCAAGCGCGAACTGAACGTGGAACCGGACAAATCCCTCGCGAACCGCCGGACCGGTGCCGCCGGACCGGAGGAGGAGGCCGGCGTTGAGATCGAGATGCGGCGGGCCGAACGTCCAACCTCGGGGATCGCCCTCCAAGAAGGTCGGCTTGTGGGTCATCGAGTCGGCCGGCATCTCCTGCGCGGCTAACCCTCGCGATAGGAAGCCCGCCAGGCCCACCATGATTGTGAAAGCGCGCATGCCGGATCCTCTGATCGGGTGTGCAACGGTCCTGATGCCGAGCGTGTCCATCCGAAACGGAGCCGAATTCATTTTCCATCCACCGGGAACCAGGTTGAAAATCACGATCGATACGCAGGACAGGCCGACGGAACTCAACATAACTGACTCAGGTCGCCGGTCGTTTCTGTCCCCAACCTGGCGGGGCGCAGTGTCGGGGTTGCGGCTCCCATCGACAAGTCGGTGCTGGCAACCCTCAGATAGAGTAGCGGACGCCTCTCTCGATTCATCCGGGTTTCACGGTCACTTCCGCCCCGACGCGCTACTGTCGGGTACAGAGACCAGTCGGGCCTGATTGGGAGCGAAAAAGGGAGGGCTCATGCGTACCATCCGTTGTCTCGGATTTCGTCTGTTGCTCGGCCTGGCCGCGTCGGGATTGCTGACGCCGGGATCCGTTCACCCCCAAGAGGTCACCAAGGAGGGTGTTCGCGACTTGCTGGTCCGGATCGGCGGGCCGGTTCACATCGGACCGCTCGATTCCGCCTGGACCATCGGCGTCATCAACGACAGTGCGGTAATCGAGGGCCGGATCGGCGAGGGCTTGGTGGTGGTGAACGGGACGGCCCGGCTCAGCGGGTCGGTAGGCGGGTCCGTGGTCATCGTTGGCGGGCACATCGATCTCGCGCCGGGGGCGCGGATTGGTCGGGATCTGGTTCTCTACCGCAGCACGGTGACCCGCGCCGAGGGAGCGGTGATCGGTGGGGAAACCATCGATGAGGCCGGCTTCAGCTTCGGCCGCCGGTTTCTCGTATTCGCGTGGATCGGGTTTACCGTCGCGCTGACCGCCGCCGCCGCGTTGTTCGCCGGGATCGGAGGCGGACTGCTCGATCGCGGAGCGACCGCCCTGCGAAAAGCGCCAGGGTTGGCGGCGGCGGGGACGGTGGTCACCTTCATCGGGCTCCCGTTTGTCGCCTTCTTGGCCCTCGTCACGATGATCGGGGCACCGCTCGGGCTCGGCATCCTCGTGATCTTGCTTCCGGCGCTTTGGGTGCTTGGGTATCTGGTGGCCGCCACCTGGTTCGGACGGCTGTTGCTGCCCCTTCTCAAAGCGCACGAGAGCCCCGGGCGGCCCTATGCCGCGGCCACCCTCGGCGTGATCGCGGCGCAGCTGGTCGGGTTGATCCCGGTGATCGGCGGGCTCCTCGCGCTCGGCGCCGGCGCATTGGGGGCCGGTGTGTTGGCCTCGCTCGCGTGGCACGACTGGAACCGCCCGTTCCCGTCAGGGATGATCCCGGCGCCGGCCGAACGGCCCGCGTCATGAACCTTGTCGTACTACCGGTGCCGCAATGCGCCCCGTGGGCAACGATTGCGAGATAGTCAGCATTGGCACCACTGGCGTACGCCAAGTGGCTCTTGTGAGGCGGGGAAAAAGGCGGCACGTTGCACGAGGGTTGAGCAGCGTTCCTTCGACCACAAGGTTCTCTCCGATGCGCCGCTTTCGTCCGATCTTGGTGACCACGATTGGGGCGATGGTGGCATCACTCCAATCCTGCGCCACCTCTCCCGCGACTCCTCAGGGCGCGCTGATCGGACGTTTCGGCGGCGTCGCCTCCGAGATTACCGCCACGGCCACCGGCGTTCGAGTACGGCATTGGTGCGAAGCCTTCACCGCGGCCGGGCCGATCGTGCCGGATTCCTTGGGCCGGTTTGAACTGGCGTTGAAACCTCTCCCCGGCCATCCCATTCTTGCCGCCACCATCACCGGGATCACCGACGGCGCAACGATCGATGCCGATGCGGTCCTGGTCTATCCGGTCGGCCCGCTCTCGGTGCAGTTCCAAGTCCGCCGGGGCGCGAAACCGGACGACCGGATCTTGAGCTGCGTGGTGCCGAAAGGGTGAGAGGGTTCAGTGGCTCTCCTAGTCACGGCTTTCGCGAGCTGATCACTGGTGCCGTCGGGAGGGCGGCGAGGTTCACCACTCTGCCACCTTTGATGACCGAGCCGATCCGCCGGTAGTTCCGGGCGGCCTCGAGCGGGTTCGCGTCGAGGATCACGAGGTCGCCCGCCTTGCCTGGCTCCAGCGTGCCGAGCTCCTTGTCGAGCTTGTAGGCCTTGGCCACGTTGCTGGTGACCGTCTTGAGGATCTCCATCGGCGCCATCCCAGCTTCCTCGAACACGGTGAGTGCGTTGAAGTGCCCCTCGCCTAACGTGGTCCGAGAATCCACTGAGTCGGACACCAGAGTCCGGGAATCGGCGACCCGGATCGGATCGTCGATGCCCGCGTCGGTCGAGACCATCAGTAATGCGCCGGCCCGGCTCAGGTTCTGGATGTTTTGCGCCGCCATCTTCATGTAGGGCAGGAGCAGGTTGGTGGAGTCGGTTTTGGTCTGGGCGGCAAGGGCCCGCCTGGTGAGCCCTAAGACCGAAACCCCGATTCCCTTCTCCACGATCTTCTTGATCGTGGCCGGCTGAATCGGATACACCGGCCCGGAGATGCTGCCGTGAGTCAGGATATCGACGCCGGCATCGACCGCCATGTCGATGCTCTCCGGTGAGGTCACGTGGGCCTGGACCGTGATGCCGGCCCGGTGGCCCTCCTCGACGATCACTTGCTCCTGGCGGAGGGAGAAGGTGAGGAAGTCCATGGCCTGGTGCCCGCTCCCGCCGAATTTGAGGAAGTCGACGCCGAGCCCCGCGTACTTCCGGATCGCCGCCCGGAGAGTATCGGGCGGCATCCAAAGGAGTTCCCGGCCGGTGCCCTGTTCCCAGGTCTCGTTGATCCGCTTGGCAAACGACTTCGTCACCCAAGCCGCCGCAGGGGCGATGAAGTCGGGACCGAGGGGGCCGCTGAAGCCGATGATATTCCCGGCGAGATAGATCCGCGCTCCTTCCGCCTGGCCGGCGTTGATCAGGTCACGGACCTTGACCAGCGCAGCCCGCGGGCCCCAGGTGTCGAACACGGTGGTCTGCCCGGTTTTGAGCGCGATCTGGGCGCCTTCGAGCACGATCTTGTCGTACTGGCCCTCGAACAGGATCAGTTGCTCGAGGTTGATGTTGAGATCGAGATGAAGGTTGGCATCCATCATCCCCGGAATCACCCATTTCCCGCGCGCGTCCACCCGGGTCATGTCGCCCGGAATCGTGACCGCGGCGGCCGGGCCGACCGCCGTCACTTTCCCGTTCCGAATCACGATGACGCCGTCGGCAATCGGCGCCCGGCCGGTACCGTCGATGATCGTGGCGCCGGTCACGGCAAGATTCTGGGCCGCGACAGGGCGACTGGGGAACGCGAGCATCACGATGCCGAGCGCCGTGGCTCGGAGGGAAAGGCAGGTCATCGTCGATCCTGAGTGAACGGTTGGCGGCCGGGATTACGGATTCAAGCTACGCCGTCTGGGCCCAGACCACCACGTCGGCATCAGCGCCCTGGCGGGCGAAAGCGTCCTCACGGTCCGGGTGGTCAGCTGGTGAGTTCCAGGTCCAGCCGCGTGGTGCCAGAATTGAGAGGCAGGGTTACTCGAAAGCGGTCGTCGGGTCGCGACCGGCCACTGGCCATGATGACCCGCCGGTCGTGCCTAACGACCCATGACTGGTTCGTCGGCACGTTCGCCAACTCGAGGCTGGCCTGGGTCCGCTTACCTCCGCGGCTCCGAACGGCGAGCCGGAGGACCTGGCGGTCGGAATCGAATCGGACGCCGAGCACGTCGACGTCGCTCGAGGTATCTACCAGCGCCGGCTGGCGGAAATGTTCGGCCTCAAACGGGCGGTTGTAGAGGCTCCACATCCCGTCGGGTACGTTGAGCCGGGCATAGGCGAGCATCGCGTTGCCGGTGACCGGGTCCATGAAGGTCAGGTTGCCGGCCTGATCGTACGGCTGGTCATTGCGCGGGTAGTAGAGGGCCCCGCGTTCCCAGGTTGGGTTGAGGTATCGGTCGGCGTAGCCGAGCAGACCGCGGAGGGTGGGCTCGTCACCCATTTCCGAGATTCACATGGCGAGGTAGCCTAAGTCGGGGCTTCGCCAGGGGAAGGTTCGATCCAGCGGTGGGGCCGGCTGGCCGGCGGCTTTGGCCGCTCGGGCCTTCATCACTTCCATCGGCGATCGCAACGACACCAGGCCGTCGGGCCGACGCTCGATCCACTCGGCAACCTGACTCGGATAGCGAGCCCGGACCTCGTCCCCGTTTCAGGCATTCATCGCCGAGCCGGCCCAGGCGTCGAAGCCGCCGTTGAAGGCGTCAACCTTCTGATCTTGGCGCACCATCCAGGTCGTGATCACATGGCCATGTGAATCGAGCATCCCCTTTTTGTCCCAGGCGGCTCGGTAGCCTGCCGTCGCCTCGGCGGCGAGGTTGGTGCCTTTGCGGAGATCGAAAAACCGGAACCCGAGGATCGGATACTGGTTGCACACGATGAAGATGTTATTCGGTTCGAGGGGATCCCATGCCAACCGCCTTCCACCATCTGGTCGTAGATCACCTGATTGAGCGAGGTGTGGTCGTACTCGTAGACCTCGGGCCCCATCCCATAAAAGATCGGATCGTACCGGAAGGTGAGCGACCCCTTGGCGTCGTACTTGTCGTCGTTGAAGAGCATCGCGTACATCCCGACCATCGCGTGAAGATGGCCGCTGTACATGATGTTCTCCCGCTTGACCGGGTCGGTCCATCCGTCCCGGAGGACTTTGAGGTCGGGGTCGAGCCGGGGGCCCGAGCGGCTGGTCTCCCGCCAATAACTCCAGACTTCGCGGCGGAGCATCTTGTGAATCAGCCGGTCGAAGGTCTTTCGAAACAGGCCGGGCGCCGCGGGCAGGTGGTGGTAGTGGGCCAGACCAACGGCGTACGCTGCCTGGGCAAGTTGATAGCGATAGGCGGTCAAGTCCTCCTGGCCCGGATCGATTGCCCCCATCATGGACCACTCGCCGTCGGGCTGGAAGGCCAGCCGCTCGATGTGGCGGAGATGCCCGAGTTGCTGGTCGGTCAGGAGCGGAAGGTTCGGGCCCGGCACGAACGTGCGCGCCAGGCTCGAGGCCCCGCCGACCAGAGGGAGACTCGCGGCCGAGCCGAGGGCTCCAGCCAGGAAATCGCGCCGAGAGGTGGTCATAGGCTCAGGAATAGGAAGTTGATTGGCACCCTCGAATCTATTCGGGCGACGGCACGCCGTCGACTGGGCCCCGCCGGTGGGGCGCTGGTGGCGGGCCGAATCGACGTCGGGGTAGATTGGACCCTGCGAGTCACACTCCTGTCCCCTGTCCCTAACCCGCGTCGCAAACCGTTATGCATCACTCCCCTACGGCATGGATCGTCATTGCAGGTGTCCTTCTCGCGCCACGGGTGGGAGCGGCGCAGCCGGGTACACGAGCGAGTTTCGACGACGCCTGGAAGTGGGAGCAGGGTGTGCGACGCGATGCGCGCACAATCTGGGCCGACTCAGCACCGACACCGGAGCGCCTGAAGACCGCGGCGGCGTCACTCGATAGCCTCGTCCTCTGGCTTCGCCGGCCCGCAACGCGACGGCTCCTGAGCGCAGATAAGGCTCCCCTGCTCGTCTGGCAGGAATCTGATGTTCAGCTCGACCTCGCAATGGTCCATGCCCGTCTGGATAATGGACCGGAGGTCGCATCGCGACTGAACGCCGCGCGCCGATTCCTCGAGGGTCCCCTCAGTCCGATCAAGGCCGGCTCCGGGACCGAGAGCCTGTTCAGCTACGTCGCGAGTGCGTTTGAGTCGCGAGACTTCACCCGCGCGGTCCGGGCCGATCCCGCTGTCGTCGAAGCGCTGAGGGAACTCCGCCGGCGTGACACCCAGCGGCACCTCAGCGGGCTCCCGTTCTCCACCACCTACGCCGACACCATTCCGCTCGCTGATCGGGTCTCCGGCCTGAGCTACCTCTGGTCGGAAGCGAAGTACAATTTCGCCAACTTCGATCTCGTGCCCGATCTGGACTGGAGCGCGGAATACCAGGCGGCGCTGCCACAAGTGATCGCAGCCTCATCAACCCGGGACTACTACCGGGTGCTCCAAACGTTCATCGCCAAGCTGGCTGACGGCCACACCGACATCCAGGTGCCGAACGAGCTATCGGTGCAGGTCGAGATCCACCCGCGCCTGGTGCCGGAACTGATCGACGGCAAGGTCTACATCCGGCGGCTTGACAACAGCCGGTACGCCGCGTTGGGCTTCGCGCCCGGCCAGCAGATCCTCAGCATCGATGGTGTCCCCGCCGTGCAGTACGGCCGGGAACGGGTGCAGCCCTACATGGCGGCGTCGACCGCACAGGATCGCGACGTCCGAACCTTCACCCGCTTCTTGCTCCGGGGCGCTCACGGTTCGAGCGCCCAGCTCACCGTCCGTGACCCCGACGGGACGACCAAGACCCTCGCGGCGCCTCGCGATACGGCACTCGCCTGGGACGTGGTGCCGTCCTACGAGCTCCGCTGGCTCCCCAACCGGATCGCCCACATTGTGCTCAATTCGTTTGGGGAGGGCGACGTCGTCCTGCAGTTCGAGAAAGACCTGCCCCGGATCATGAAGGCGTCCGGCGTCATCCTCGATGTCCGCGGCAATGGGGGCGGCGATAGCAACGTTGGGTACGGGATCCTCTCGCACCTGATTTCGCGTCGGTCACCGGTGTCGTCATGGTCGACGCCGGAGTACCGACCGGCGTTTCGTTCGTGGCAGCGGACGCAGCCGCCGTACCGAGGCGAGCTCGATTCGATCCGGCCGGCCCGGGTGCGGTACGCGGGACCGGTGGCGCTCCTGATCGGCAACCAAACGTTCTCGGCCGCCGAGGACTTCGCGGTGGCGTTCGATGCGGCGAAACGCGGACCGCTGATCGGCGAGCCCACGGGTGGTTCAACGGGCAACCCGCTGTCATTGCGTTTGCCTGGCGGCGGCTTTGCGCGGATCTGCAGCAAGCGCGATCGATATCCCGACGGCCGTGAGTTCGTCGGCGTGGGGGTGATCCCAACGATCCGAATGCCCCGAACCGTCCAGGACCTGATCGCGGGAACAGACGCCGCCCTCACCGAGGCGGTGCGTGCGGTTTCGCGGCGCTAGCTGCCCCCCCGGTATTGGAAACTGGAGCAGCTCATCGGAGACAAGATGTTCGGCGTCCTCGTGGTCGAGGCCCCCGACGGGACTGTCGGCTATTTGCGGGCGTTCTCCGGGATGCTCGACGGCCGCTGGCGCGACCGAAGGTCCGGCCCGACTGCCGCACTGAAGGGAATGGGACAGGTCACCGATGGGTTCAACGCCCGGAGATGAGATCGTCTCCGAGAACGAAATCGGCTCCTGCCCAAGCCTGGTCGAACCGACGTCGGGCCTCGGCGGCGCCGGATGCCTTCCGGAGTTCGAGGCTCTTCCACCGGCCGTAGAGCGAACGCGGGCTACCCACATGTTTGGCCAGATCGGCCTGGAAGACCTTCTCCGCCTCGGCGAATTTACCGGCGCTCAACAACGCCACCCCGAGACGCTCGCGTTCCGGTAACAGCCAATCGGGCGGCTCGTTGTAGCCGAGTCGGTCTTCCGCCGCGACGGCCTCACGGAATGCGACGATGGCGCCCGCCTTGTCGCCCTTCGCCACAAGCAACCGGCCGGTGAGGTCCGCGATCGCCACGGCCAGCACGTCGCCGCCCCAGTTGATTGGTCCGACCATTGCCTCTTTTGGTACCTTCGTCAGTCCGGCTTTGAGCGCCTCGAGTTCGGCGGCGGCCGCTCCGACCTGGCCGGTTGCCGCCAACGCGGCGCCCCTGGCCCAGTGGTAGTACCCGCGTTGGACGGTCCGAGTCGGCGCCGGGGGATTCGACGCCATGATGTCGGTCCATTTGCCGAAACGCACCAGCACCGCGAGTTCCTGGGCGGCAAACATCTCCAGCATCGCCATCTGATCGCCGATCGGATCGGCGACCGCGACGGTTCTTCGGGCGGCACTCAAGGCTTCGGCGAAGTTGCCCCCATACATCGCCGCGGCCGATTCGAACTGCAGATTGTGGGCGTAGTACGCCATCGAGTAGAACGCCTGGGGGCCGACCGCCTTGAAATAGGCCTCGTCGATCGCGGCGGCATCAGCGTTGCTCTTGGCCGCTTTCGTAAACTGACCGGTACGGATGTAGATGTGGGCGGGCATGTGCACGAGATGCCCAGCGCCGGGCACCAGCGTCGTGAGCCGTTCCGCGGCGAGCGCGGCCCGGTCCGGTGTCTTTGACGCTTCGACCGCGTGGATGTAGTAGTGGTTCGCGCCCGGATGCTGCGGGTTTTGTCTCAACACGCCCTCGAGCGTAGCCACGATGGCGGGCGTCCAGGGCTCCGGGGTCCCATCAGCCTGAAACAGCCGCCAGGGATGGAGGTTCATCATGCTCTCGGCGTAGAGAGTCGCCACGTCCTGGTCGTTGGGAAACGCCGCCGAAAGGGCACCCATCGCCTCGGAATACGCCTGCTCGCGAGCCGCCTGATCGCCTGAGGAATCGGCGACGTATCGCTTGGCGAGCGCGGCAACCAGTCCCTGTTCGACGGCACTGCCCTGGGACGCCCGCGCCTCTGCAAGAGCAAGGTGCTGGTGCGCCTTCCTGAGGCGATCCACTGGAGCGGGATCGTTGATGTTGGTCCCGAGCGCTAGGGCCATCCCCCAGTACGGCATCGGCGACGCCGAGTCGAGCACCGCCGCCTGCCGGAACGATTTGAGGGCTTCTTCGTGGTTGAAGCCGTACAGTAGCGTTAGGCCTTCGTCGAAGTAGCGTTGCGCCAAGGCGTTCGTTGTCTTGATGGCGCGATGGTGGACGCCGAGGTTGCCGAACAGACTCGGGCGTGACGCGGGGGGCGGGGGCGACTCAGGCGGCCGGGAACACCCGACCAGAACCAGCAAGGTTACCAGGACGCCGCCGATGGTCATCACGTTGCCCGCCCTTTCTCCAATTCGGCCAGGACGGCCGCTGTGTGTTCGCCGAGCGCCGGCACCCGGTCCATTCGGGGTGTGACGCCGGCAAGATTGTGTGGCGGCAGCAGCCCGGGAATAGGGCCGACGAACGAGTCCAGCTCGGTCCAGCGCCCGCGCGCCACCAGCTGCGGATGCGCCGCCACCGCCGCCACGTCGTTCAACACGGCGTTGGCGATCTCTCCCCGCTCGAGCCGCTCGATCACTGCCGCCGCCGTTAGTTGTCCAAAAATCGTCTCGATCAAGAACTCGAGCTCCCGGCGATTGGTGAGCCGGTCGGTGTTGGTCGCGTAGCGGCGGTCGTCGGCCAGTTCGGGGCGGCCCAGCACTACCTGACAAAGCCGCCGCCATTCGCGTTCGTTCTGGATCGCGAACATAACGTTCCCGTCGGCGCATCGATAGGCCCCGTAGGGAACGATCATGTTGTGACGGAGGCCCGCCCGGGGTGGCGCACTACCGGTGCCGAGCTGAACGTAAAGCTGCGGTGTCACCCACTCGACCAAACACTCGAGCATCGAGATGTCGATCCGGTCGCCGCGGCCGGTCCGGTCCCGCTGGCGGAGCGCGGCCTGCGTACTGGCGTAGGCATGGAGTCCGGCGGCAATGTCGGCCACACTGATCCCGACCTTGGCCGGCGATTCCGGCGTTCCGGTCAGACTCACCACGCCGGCTTCGGCCTGGATCAACATGTCGTACGCCTTCTTGTCGCGGTAGGGGCCGTCCGGGCCGTACCCCGAAATCCCAACCCAGATGAGTCGCGGAGCCAGCGGCGCCACGACGTCGTAGCCCAGCCCCATCCGTTCGACCGCGCCCGGCGCCAGGTTGTGGACGAAGACATCGGCCCGCTTCACCAGTTCGAGCAGCGCCCTCCGGCCGGCGTCGGTCTTGAGATCAAGGACCACGCTTTCCTTGCCACGGTTGAGCCAGGCGAAGTAGGCGGA
>JAYVJS010000634.1:0-6086 GCA_043769075.1 Gemmatimonadota bacterium
ATCGATCACCAAGTCGAACGGCATCACTCGCGCCACCAAGTCGACAAACTGAGCCTTGAGCTCCTTACTGACGTACGGCAAACCCCGAGGCAGTTTGAGTTCGAGCGACCGATAGACCGACGCCATGCCCATCGCGGCATCCTCAATCGCTTTGACCAGCACGCCTCGTTCTTCCGCCCATTCGACGATCCCTTCCTCAAAACCATGGCGCTCGAGCCCGTGCACCTCACCCACGACACCGAATCGATTGACCGCTTCGGCAAAGATATTGTACGCCGTTAGGTGGTCGCTGCCTTGAATCGCGACGCCGCGAAGGTCCCGCTCCTCCCGGGTCATCCGATGGGTCGACTCGACCGCCGATGCCACGGCAAGGATCGGGGCCAGGTCCGGCTCGCCACTGACCAACAGCTCCCCCCACGACCGCTCCACCGGCATGGCCTCGACTTCCCGGCCGTACTTCGTCAGCCGGCCCCCGGCAATCAGGCCGCGTTCGGTCAGCAACGCCACCGATTTCCGATAGGCCAATCGGTCGAGCGGCACCGGCAGTTCGAGATCCGCCGCATCGACACCCATGGCCGCACACGTCAAAGCGACTCGCTCGGCGTCGCCCGCCAATTGGAACTCCGGCGGGGTCGGTCTGAGGTCCTCGAACCGGAGCGGCCGGTCCGACAGAATCGTCACCTCACCATTGGCCACCCGGCCGTGGACCCGGCCCGCCATTTGGAGGATTTCGTTGGCACCCAGGTACAACCGGTGGAGCACATTCCGCCCCCGGTCAACGACGTTCCCGTACCGGGCGTCGTAGATCACCACGGTGTCGAGACCGGGAATGTTGAGCGCCGATTGCCCCGCCGCGGTCATCGCCAGCAAGAACGGCTTGTCGACCTGACCTTCGAGAAACGGGCGAATCACTCGGATCGGTTCGCCGCCATGGTAGAAGGCCGCGGTGAGCTTGGGCCACTTTGCTCCCAACTCCTCGGCGAGCCGTTCCACCTCGGCGCGGGTGGGAACGAACACCGCGACGCCTCGCCGCTCCCGGACCAAGCGCTTGATGGTCCGGTCGTCGAAGAACTCGGCGGTGTCCTTGGCTAGGACGTGGACCCGTGCCTTGAGTGCCGGGTCGAACGCCGAGGTCTCAAGGACGTGATCGCTCTTGAGGTAGTTGGAGTAGAACGTGGGATCGACCGTCGCGCTGAGCCAGATAAACCGACAGCCGGCCCGCTTGCCTAGGGCCAGACACAGTTCGAGCTCAGCCGAGGTTTGATGGATTTCGTCGACGACCAAGGTATCAGCGGCCGTGATCAACTCATCCTGGAACCACCGCCGCGCAATCCCGGTGGTAACGACGATCACATTCCAAAATGGGGTCTCGGGCGTTGCTTCCCGCTCCCGGTTGACCACCCCGTAGCGGAGACTCTCTCCAAGGATTGCCTGGGCAAACAGCCGGACCGAGAGGGTCTTGCCGGTGCCCGTCCCTGCGACGATCCCAAACCCCTTCCGGGCTTCCGCCCACTCGACCAGCTCCTTGCCGTGCTCTCGAATCAGGAGGGTCTCAAAGGTCGAGCCAAGCGCCAACTCGATCGTCTCGCACGCGGCCCGGGTCGGGGCAATAACAATCACCCGGCCCTTCGGCCGAGCCGCGCGGTAGGCAGCCGGGTCGGGCGGAAGGTGATGATCTCGAGTCGGTCGCAACCGCTACGGCTCCACTTCCACGACCATCTCGATTTCAACTGACAGGTTGCGGGGCAGTGACCCCATCCCAACAGCGGAGCGGGCGTGTTTTCCTTTCGCCCCAAAGACTGCCACCATCAGGTCTGAATGTCCGTTGATCACCTCGGGCTGTTCGGCAAACGAGTCCATCCCGTTCACCATGCCCAGCACCTTGACGATCCGCTTCACTTTCCTCAAGTCGCCGATTTCGGCCTTGAGTGACGCCAGCAGGTTGATCCCGACGTTCCGGGCCGCTTCGTAGCCCTCTTTCACCGTCAGGTCCCGACCGAGTTTGCCGGTTGCCGTTTTCCCCCACGGCTGGGCCGGCCCGTGGCCGGACAAGAACACCAGATTCCCGGTCCGCACCGCCGGGACGTAGTTCGCCAACGGGGCCCCGACAGTGGGCAGAGTGATCCCAAGCTCCTTGAGTTTGGCCTCGGGGTCGGATTGGGCCTGAAGCTGGCCGACGGACGCCGCGAAGAGCAGCCCAAAGCTCGCGAGGTAGCGCATATTCAGCGGTCCAAGATGGGGGTCAGGGAATCCTACTACCCTGTGCCTGCCTGGCCAAACCAGAGCTATGTTAGAGGATGTCCAAAGGCCGGCTTGAAGCATTTAGCGATGGCGTGATCGCTATCATCATTACCATCATGGTGCTCGAGCTCAAAGTACCTCACGATCCATCCTGGGGCGCCTTGAAACAGCTCGGCCCGGTGTTTGGCAGCTACGTCCTGAGCTTCGTCTTCATCGGGATTTATTGGAACAATCATCACCACACGCTCCAAGCCGCCCGACACGTGAGCGGCGCCAGCCTGTGGGCCAACCTTCACCTCCTTTTTTGGCTGTCGTTGATTCCATTCACAGCCGGCTGGATGGGAGAGAATCACTTCGCTCAATTGCCGGTGGCGCTGTATGGCGCGGTACTCCTGATGGCTGGCCTGGCCTACTATATCCTGACTCGTGTCCTGGTTGCCCACCATGCCGCGGACTCCCCACTGGTGGCCGCCGTCGGCAATGACGTCAAGGGCCGGATCTCGCTTGCCATGTACGGCGTAGGCGTTCCCCTGGCATTCGTGAATCGCTGGGTTGCGGTTGCCATCTATGTCATTGTGGCGTTGATGTGGCTCGCCCCGGATCCCCGAATTGAACGCGCCCTCAAGGAAAAACCATGAAGACCCGTTTCCTCTTCCCAGTTCTGATCATGGCCTGCCGACCAGCCACGATTCCGCCGGCGGCTCCGGACGGGCTCGCCGAGAAGGCCGCTGTCGAAGCCGTGCTCCGACAATGGTACGTCGCCATCAATACCCACGATTCGGCCGGAGTCGCCGCGCCGCTCCTCCCGACATTCTTCATTTTCGAAGACACGACCAGAATCGACCGGAACGGCCTGATCCAGGGCATCGTCAGCGGTTTCAATACCGGCAGCCAAACGGCCGACATGTCCTCGTTTCACACCGAAGTCCGCGGCAATGTCGCGTGGACCAGCTTCCGAAACGACGAGGTCTGGACTCCGACGACCGGGAAACCGGATTCCCTCCATTTCTTGGAGTCGGTGGTCTTCGAAAAACAGAATGGACGTTGGATGATGGAGCGGTACCATGCCACCAAGATCAACCGGGCCCCGACGCCCTAGATAATCATCCCGGCACCAACCGTGTCGTTGGTCGCATCATCGATCAGAATAAAGCTGCCGGTCGTTCGGTTGCGCCGGTAAGGGTCGTAGAACAAGGGAGCGGTGGTCCGCAACGTCAGGCGCCCGATCTCGTTCAGGGCGAGCCCTTGCCCGGATTCGTCTCGCGAAAGCGTGTTCACATCGAGACGATACCGGAGGCCCTTGACGACCGCCTTGACACTTCGGGTCGTGTGCTTGATGCCATAGGTGTGTCCCACGGTCATCGGCCGATCACCGAACCAACAGACCATCGCCTCGAGGTCTTGGCCGATGGTCGGCATGTTGAGCGGCCGGCACAGCATATTGCCCCGGCTCACGTCCACATCATCCACCAAACGGATCGTCACCGACTGAGGCGGGCAGGCCTCTGCGAGATCCTGGCCCCCGAATCCAACGGTCGCAACCCGGCTCCTCACTCCGGACGGCAGGACCACCACTTCGTCGCCCGGCCGAAACATCCCGCCGGCAACCTGACCGGCAAAGCCGCGATAGTCGTGATGGTCTTTCGACATCGGCCGAATCACGTACTGCACCGGGAATCTGGCGTCAATCAAATTGCGGTCGGAGCCGACATAGACGTTTTCCAAATGCCAGAGGAGAGTCGGCCCCCGGTACCATGGCAACGCCTCCGACCGATCGACGACGTTGTCCCCGTACAAAGCCGATATCGGGATGAACGTGACATCTCCAAATTCGAGCTTGCCGGCGAACTCGGTGAAGTCCGCCTTGATCCTTTCGAAGACGCTCTCTTCGAAGCCGACGAGGTCCATTTTGTTGACACAGACCACGACATGCCCGACTCTCAGCAGTGAGGCGATCACCGCGTGGCGGCGGGATTGCTCGAGCAGCCCCTTACGGGCATCGATCAGTACGATCGCCAGATCGGCCGTGGAAGTGCCGGTGACCATGTTGCGGGTGTATTGGATGTGGCCCGGGGTATCGGCAATGATGAACTTCCGGCGGGGCGTCGTGAAGTACCGATAGGCCACATCGATCGTGATCCCTTGCTCGCGCTCGGCTCGGAGGCCGTCGGTCAACAAAGCCAAGTTGACGTAGTCGAACCCTCGGTCGTGGCTGGTACGCTCAACCGCATGAAGCTGGTCCTCCATGATCTGCTTCGAATCGAGGAGCAACCGGCCGATCAGGGTACTCTTGCCGTCGTCCACCGAGCCGGCGGTCGAAAACCGAAGGAGCTCCACTAGAAATACCCCTCCCGCTTTCGGTCTTCCATCCCGGCTTCGCTGATCCGGTCGTCAGCCCGGGTTGCCCCGCGCTCCGTCAGGCGGGACGCAATGACCTCCCCGAGGACCTCCGGCACTGTCTTCGCGCCGGAAAGAACCGCTCCGGTACACGTTGCATCTCCGACCGTTCGAAACCGGACCTCGCGCTCCTCCACCACTTCACCTGGAAGCCGGCCCACGAACGGCGTGGCCGCCAGCCACATCCCGTCCCGCATGAAGACCGGCCTTCGATGGCTGAAGTAGAGCGAGGGTAACTCAAGCCGCTCCCGCCCCACGTACATCCAAATATCGATCTCGGTCCAATTCGAAAGGGGAAACACCCGGATGTGTTCGCCGGGCCAATGGCGGGCGTTGTAGAGACTCCACAGCTCTGGACGCTGGTTCTTCGGATCCCACTGTCCGAACTCGTCGCGGAAGCTGTAGATCCGTTCTTTCGCTCTGGATTTTTCCTCGTCCCGCCGCCCGCCGCCGAAAACGGCATTGAATCGATGGGCCGCGATGGCATCGAGCAGGGCGGTGGTCTGGAGGCGGTTCCGGCTCGCTCGAGGACCCGGTTCCTCGGTGGCCCGCCCCGCTTCGATGGCCTTCTGCACCGAGGCTACCACGAGGCGAAAGCCCCCCTCTGCCACCCGGCGGTCCCGAAACTCAATGACTTCGGCGAAATTGTGACCGGTATCGACATGCATGACAGGGAACGGCAGCCGCGCCGGGGCGAAGGCTTTCTCAGCTAGATGCAGCATGACGGCCGAGTCCTTGCCACCCGAGAATAGCAAAACCGGCCGCTCGAACTCCGCCGCGACCTCCCGGATCACGAAGACTGCCTCCGCCTCGAGGCTTTCGAGATGGGAAACCTGAGTGCTCATCCGGATGGAAGCCCTAGCAGCCGGTGGGACCCTGGCCGGCCGCCTCGAGGAGTGCGACCAGATCGCTGACCGTCTCCCGGCCCCGATCCTCGAGGTACCACGCCATTTTGGCCTTCTGGAAATCATCGTCCGACAGTTTGGGCTTGTTCGCGGTAACCCAGTCTCTGAGTTTCACCGGGCGCTCGATAAAGCACCCGCGCTCGACGCCCTCCGCGTCCAGGAGAACGATCGTCGGCGTCGCCGCCCGGCCGTCCGCCGTCGGATGCCGCTCCATTAGCCACCGCCCGTCTTTGGAGTTGGCAATCCGGATGTCGAGCCCCGGCACCTGCTCCACCAACCGGACGAGATAGGGGACCGTATTGGCCGAATCGCCGCACCAGTCCTCCGCCACCGCCAGAATCCGCCACTGCCCCCCTACCGCCGCAGCCCGGCGCACCATCGTAGAGTCCGGCACCCCGGCGGCGTAGTTGTCCGTCCACATCGGCTTGCGGGCCTTCGCCGCCTCGAAAAACGCCGTCCAGGTCCGCCCGCTATCGTAGAGGCGAACGACCGAATCGCCCGGAACCATCATACACGCCGCCAAAAGAGCACCCGAGAGCATCC
>JAYVJS010000635.1:0-6010 GCA_043769075.1 Gemmatimonadota bacterium
TCGAACCAAACTCGGCGAAGCGGGTGATCAGATCGAGACGGTTCGGGGCTTCGGCTACCGGTTTAAGTCGGCGGAGAAAGCGGTTCGCGCCCGGTGACCTTTGCTTCCCGGCTGATTGCCGGGACCTTCGCCCTTCTTGCGGTGACGGTCGCGATCTTAGTCGTCGGAGTGGACCGATCGCTCCGTCGCGACCTGGTGCAAGAGACTCGGAACTCCCTCCAACGAGAAGCTGAGTTAGTCCGGAGCGGCCTGCCAGCCGACTCCGCGGAGCGGCAAGCCGCGGTCGGGCGGGCCGCCAATGCGACTGGGCTCAGGATCACGGTTATCGACAGCTCGGGCCGGGTGGTGGCGGAGTCAGGCGTCCGCCCCGAGGACCTCGGGCGGATCGAAAACCACGCCGGCCGGCCCGAGGTGGCGGCGGCGCTCAAGGGGCGGCCTGGTGCGGACCAACGGTCGAGCGCCACCACCGGCGAGCGATTGATGTACCTGGCGGTGCCCGGCGGCCCCGGCGTCGTTCGGGTCGCCATGTCACTCGAACAGGTCGACACCATCGTGGCCCGGGCTCAGCGACCGGTGTTCGTCGGTGCGCTGGTGGCTCTGCTACTCGGGACCATGCTGGCCGTGGTCGCCGGTCGCCGCCTTGCTCGGCCCCTCCAAGAGATCGCCGCCTCGGCCCAGAACATTGCTCAAGGCGATCCACCCCGGTTTCCGTTCTCCGGCATCCCAGACGTCGATCACCTCACCACCAACCTCCGCCAGATGCACGACCAGCTCTCGGAGCGATTCGAGGGCCTCAAGCGGCGGCAGTCGGAAACGGCCGCCATGGTCGACTCGATGGTGGAAGGGGTGCTCTCATCCGACGCCAAGGGTCGGATTTTGACGGCCAACCCCGCGGCGCGCCGACTCCTCGGCTATGGCGAAACCGACCAACTGCCGGACCTGGCCTTGCTGCTCCGGACCAATGAATCGCGCGAAGCGCTGGACTCGGTGCTGCTCGGGGAGCCGGTCGCCGACCGCGAAATCACCCTCGGCGAGCGGACCTACTTGCTCAATGCCCGGCCCCTGCCGGCCGGGGGGGCGGTGGTGGTGCTCCATGACCTGACCCGCCTCAAACGCCTCGAAACCGTCCGGCGGGACTTTGTCGCCAACGCCTCACACGAACTCAAGACCCCACTCACGGCCATTTCCGGCTATGCCGAAACCTTGCTGGCCGACAGCCCGGGCCCTGACATTACTCGGAAGTTCTTGGAGACGATTCTCTCCAATGCTCACCGGATGCAGCGGCTGGTCGACGATCAACTCGATCTGTCCCGGATCGAGTCGGGCGCTTGGCACCCACAGGCCGACCAGGTCGCGATCGAACCGGCGGCCCGGGAGGCGTGGAGCCTAACGACGGCCAGGGAGCCCAAGGCTCCCTCGTTCCACGTCGAACTCGCGCCCGACGCCCACTGGCTGACCGCCGACCCCGATGCCGTCCGCCAAATCTTCCGGAATCTGTTCGAGAACGCCGTTCGCCACACACCTCCGACCGGTTCGGTGACCGTGACGGCCGCCGCAGCCGACGGGGGCGTCCACCTCAGTGTGGCGGACACCGGGACTGGGATTGGTTCGGAGCATCTGCCCCGAATCTTCGAGCGGTTCTACCGGGTCGATCCGAGCCGGTCCCGTGAGCAGGGCGGCACCGGGCTTGGGCTGGCGATCGTCAAGCATTTAGTGGAGGGCCACGGCGGCCGGATTTGGGCCGAGAGCGACTTAGGCGTCGGGACGACGATTCAGATCCAGTGGCCCACCAAGGCGTGAGCCGTCGTTAACGCGCGGCGGCCGCCAATCGGTCGACCATGTCCTTGACCGGCAGCGCCTCATGTTCGTCGATGTTCCACCCGGTGAACGTGGCGACGATATCGAGGGCCGGCATGACGATGGTCAGCTGCCCGCCGTAGCCGAGCATCGTCCAAGCCCACTGATCGTTGTTCGGGCCGTAGGGCACCAGCCACCACTTGAATCCGTACTGGAACGGACCGGCCGCGATCGCCGGCTTGACCGATTCGGTGATCCACGCAGGCGAGACCAGCTGTTGTCCGTCCCACGTCCCGCCCCTGGCGTAGAGCAACCCCAACTTGGCGAGATCGGCGACGGTGAGGTACACCCCGCCCTCGGTGTCGGGCAGCCCCAAGGGAGTCCGTTTCCAATAGTACTCGGTGATGCCTAACGGCTTGAACAAATTGGCTTCGGCGTACTCGGCGATGTCCTTACCGGTGGCCTGCTTGAAGATCTCGGCCAACAACTGGGTGGCGCCACTGTTGTACACGAACGTGGTGCCCGGGTCGGCCGCCATGGGGCGGTCGAGAACATACTGGACCCAATCTTGACTCTTTTCCATGACCGCACAGTTGTTCTTGGGATCGGTGTAGGTGGTCGTCGATTCGTCCCACTCGAATCCGGCGGTCATGGTCAAGAGGTGCCGAACGGTCATCCGGCGTTTCCGGTCGTCCAGGTGGGCAACCTTGCGGGTCGGAAAGAACGCCAGGGCGGCAGTGTCTACGGTCGGGAACTCCCCGCGGGTCCGGGCAATCCCGATCACGATCGAGGTGACGGTCTTCGAGGCCGACTGGAGGGTGTGGAGCTTGGTGTTGTTGTAGAACGGGTGCCAGGCCGCATCATAGTAGTTGTACATCGCGCTGACCGTGTCGCGGCTCCCGTAGATCGCGCGGTAGTCGCGGGGGTACTCCGCTTCGGCGACCACCACGCCGCCCCGGGTGACGAACATCGCGTCGACGAAACCGTATTTGCCGGCCTTGAAATCTCGATCAAGAGCCGCCAGGGCCGACGAATCCATCTTGGCGGCGGTGGCGCTGCCCCGGGGCCAACCCTGGGTCGGCCAGGCCGGCACGGCCGGGGTCGGTTTCGGGGCGGGCGAACAGGCAGCCAGGCCAAGAAGGATGAAAGCGAGGGCGGTCGATCGCATCGGGCGCTCATGGCTGAAGGGGACCGGCACGACGATACCGCCGACCGGAGGCCACCGCTAGATCGAGGTTCCCCCGAGCCCCTGCCCCAGTGGAGTGACCAGATGCGCCCCCTGGCGGACCCGGCACTGGGGCTGGATCTTGGTGCGATGAGACTCCCGATCCAAACTATGTCGCTGTGGGTGTTCCTTGGGTTCGCACCCGGCGCCAAGCCGGCCGCTGCCCAGGCGCCCGATACCGCGCTCACCCGGATCTTCGACCGGCGCGAAGAGCGAATCGCAATGCGCGACGGCACCCGCCTCTTCACCGTGATCTTGACCCCGAAGAACCAAACCGGACCGCTCCCCATACTCATGTCCCGGACGCCGTACGGCACCGACGGCTGGGGCGGCACGGAAAACATCGCCGTGGGGTTCAAGGAGCTGATCGAAGACGGCTACGTCTTCGTTTTCCAGGACATCCGAGGCCAGCACCAGTCCGAGGGCACCTTCGTGATGAACCGGCCGCCTCGCAACCAGCGGGACCCCAAGAGCCTCGACGAGGCCACCGATACGTGGGACACGATCGACTGGCTGTTGACCAATCTGCCTAACACCAACCGCAAGATGGGGATGCTCGGCATCTCGTACCCCGGTTTCCTCGCGAACGCGCCGTTGACCGAGCCCCACCCCGCCTTGGCGGCGGTCAGTCCCCAGGCCACGATGGGCGATACGTGGATGGGGGACGACTTCTTCCATCAAGGGGCATTCCGGCAATCCTACGGGATCGAGTGGGTCCACGGCCGAGAGGCTCGTCAGGCCGGAACCGGACCGCTTGAGATTGCCCGGTGGGACACCTACGACTGGTACCGCTCGTTTCCGACCCTCGATTCCCTGGCCCGGACCGTCGGCGCCAATCGGTGGCCCACCTGGCAACGGTTCGTGGCCCACCCCGAATACAGCGGAGAATGGAAGAGCCGGGCGGTGCAGCGGAACGTTCGCCATGCCCCGGTCCCGACGCTGACGGTGGCGGGATGGTGGGATCAGGAGGACGGCTACGGCCCCTTGGTCACCTACGCCGCCATGGAACCGACCGACAGCCTGAGACGAAACCACATTGTCGTCGGCCCGTGGTTCCACGGGCAGTGGTACGACCAGGCCGCGACCAACCTTGGCGAGATCCAATTCGGCCGGGCGACTGGTGACGACTTCCGGGCACTCCAACGCCGGTGGTTCGGCTATTGGCTCAAGGGCGAGGGCGACGGGAAGTTCGCCGAAGCCACGGTGTTCGATGCCGGAGTGAATCAGTGGAAGACCTTCGACACCTGGCCGCCGCGCCAGGCCACGGCTGAGCGGCTGTACCTCCATCCCAACGGCCGAGCCGCCTTTACCCCGCCAACCGAGACCGCCGGTTTCGACAGCTACGTGTCCGATCCCGCCAACCCGGTTCCCTACCGGCCTCGGCCGATTCCGTCCTACGTTGACTGGGAAATCTGGCTGGTCCGGGACCAACGCTTCGTCCATGGCCGGCCCGATGTCTTGAGCTGGGAAACCGAGCCTCTGACCGAGGACGTGGTGGTGGCCGGCAATGTGGCCGCAAGACTGTTCGCGTCGACCACCGGGAGCGACGCCGACTGGGTAGTCAAGCTGATCGATGTCCGGCCTGACTCCGATCCCGATCCGGCCATGCGCGGCTATCAATTGATGGTGGCGAGCGACATCCTGCGGGGCCGGTACCGAAAGAGTTTCGAGAAGGCGGAGCGGATTCCGAACAACCTGGCCCTGCCCTACACCGTGGACCTCCATCAGCAGTCCTACACCTTCAAGCGCGGCCACCGGATCATGGTCCAGGTCCAGAGCACTTGGTTCCCGCTCTATGATCGGAATCCCCAAACCTTCGTGCCCAATATCTTCTCGGCCAAGGCCTCGGACTATCGGGCGGCGGTGCAGCGGATTTATCGAAATAGCCGCCAATCGTCCCACGTGGCGATCGACGTGTTGCCCTGATTCGGTCGGTTGACCACCAACCTTCAGGGCCCGCCCATCACCCGCCCGTTCTTGACGGCGGAGTGGCGGTATCTCGTGCTGCTCAACTTCCGGGTGCCGCCCGAAAGCCTAGCGCCGTACGTGCCGGCGGGTACGATCTTAGACCCCTGGCAGGGCGACACCTGGCTCAGCCTGGTCGGCTTCCAGTTCCTGGAGACTCGGCTGCTCGGCGTTCCGATCCCCTTTCACCAGAACTTCTCGGAGATCAACCTTCGGTTCTATGTACGGCCCCTGACCGACGACCGCCGCGCGGTAGTGTTTCTTCGGGAGATCGTCCCCCACCCCGCGATCGCGCTCACGGCCCGCCGGATCTACAACGAACCGTACGTGACCCGGCGGATGGTGGCCGAAGCGCCGCGGGTCGAGACCGCCAGGCCCGGCCGGGTCCGGTATCGATGGCGGCACCGGGGGCGGTGGAATTCGATCGGGGCCACCGCCGTTGGCGATCCGACGCCGATCCAAGACGGCAGCGCCGAGGAGTTCATCTCCGAACACTATTGGGGGTACACGGCGCAGCGAGACGGTTCGACGGTCGAATACCAAGTCGAGCACCCAAGGTGGCGGGTGTGGCCCGTGACCGACGCCGAGTTCGATGTCGACGTGGGGGCCGAGTATGGGGCGGTCTTTGCGCCACTGTTGGCCCGGCCGCCGGCGAGCGTCCTTCTTGCCGAGGGCTCGGCGATTCGGGTGGGCCGACCGCGGCGGTTACCTTCGGGTCAGCTTTCCGGACCAGACGTTCGATGAATCGAGTGCGCCTTGGCGGGCTCTGCTTGGCAAGCGTCCTCGTCTGGGGCTGCACCGAGCACGCCTACGAGCGGAAGGGCGACCAGCGGCTCTACAACGGCAACCCAATCACGGTTCAAGATCCGAAGAGTTTCGTTCCCTTTGGCAGGAAGGGTGATGCCACGGCGGCATTCGCGAGGGATGCGAAGGTCGGATACTTCCGCGGCGAGGTGATCGAGGGGAGTGACGGGCCCAGCTTCAGGCCGCTCGATGGGCACTATGCACGCGACACTGCCCGGG
>JAYVJS010000636.1:0-2834 GCA_043769075.1 Gemmatimonadota bacterium
GCAAAAGCATCCCGCACGTCGCTGAGATCCGTGATGCTGTCCAGGCTCTTCCGGATGGTATTGGCCCAGCCGGCCGCCTCGGTCAGCTTGGGGGCCGCCACTTCGATCCGCACCAATCGGCCTTCGCGGCCAATCAGGCTGCCGAACTCTGACTGGCCGGCGAGGTCGATGGCCAGGTTCCCCTGAGCCAGGTCGGGTACGGCTGTCCGAAGCGACTCGGCGAAGTCCGCGGCATCCTTGCCATCCGGGATCGGCACCAGCAGCTGGGCGCTGGCTGACGTACCGGGGTCGGCGCCCGCCAGCACCTCCTCGTCGGTGGCGACCCCGATCCGGCTGTAGATCCCCGAAGAGCCTAACGCCTTGGCGGCATCCTCGAGTCGCTTGGCCTGCCGGGTCGTCTCCTCGATTGCGGTGCCTTCCGGCAGCTTGAGGTAGGCCACCGCGATGCCTTCGTCGACCCGGGGCAGGATTTCCCGGGGCAGCCGCAGAGTGATCATCACGGTAAACGCCGTCACCCCGAGCGCGATCAGGACGCAGAGCCCGGGGCGGGCCAACGACCACCGCATCCCCGACTCGTACCAGGCTTCCATCCGGCGGCCGAGCCGGAGCAGGGGACCGTCACTCGCCGGGTCGAGGGCCCTCTTGCCCAACGTTTCGCCGACCCGGCCCCAGGCCATCATTACCGGCATCAGCGTCAGGGCCAACACCAACGATGCCCCAACCGACATCACGACGCTGAGCGACAAGTCCCGGAACAGCGCCGCCGCGAGGCCTTGAACGAACACGATCGGCCCAAACACCAGAAGCGTGGTCAGGGTGCCGGCGGTCAGTGGCCCGGCCACTTCGTCGGTGCCCTTGAGCGCCGCTTCCCACCTCGTTAGGCCGGCGTCCATGTGCCGGTTGGCGGCCTCAGCAACGACGATGGCATTGTCAACCAACAACCCGACGCCCAAAGCCAAGCCGCCGAGGGATAGGATGTTGATCGTCACGCCCATCAACTGGAGCAGGGTCAGCGCCACCAACACCGACAGCGGCACCATCAGGCCGATAGCCACCGACGCCCGCCAGTCTCGAAGGAACAGCAGGATGACCGCCAGCGACATCAATCCGCCCACCACGATTTCCTGAACCAGATTGGAGAGTGCGTCGGTCACGAATTGAGCCTGGGCCGCCACCACCTTGATCTTGACCTTCGGAAATTCGGTCTTGAGCTGTTCGATTGTCTTATATATATCGGCCGTCACGGCCACGGTGTTGGAACCCGCGTCCTTATATACGACGAGTCCCACGGCCGGCCGGCTGTCCAGGGTGGTGACCGTGGTCGGGTCGGCCACCGCCAGGGTCACTGAGCCGATGTCGCCCAGGATGATGCCGCTCTTGGACGGGCCAACCGGGGTCTTTTCGATCTCGGCAACGCTCTGGAACTCGGTCAGGGCCCGGAGCGAAAACCGAAATTGGCCTCGCCGAATCGAGCCGCCGGCCGCGGTGGCGTTGGCGGATTTGAGCGCGGTCGCGATGTCGTCGGGGGTCAGGCCCAGGGCCCGCATCCGGTCGGGGTCGACCTCGACCCGGATTTCGTCCTTGGGTTCACCGACCACCGCCACGCTCGAGACCCCGGCCAATTGTTCGAGCCGTCTGGAGTGGACGTCCTTGGCGGTCCGGGAAATACTCCGGAGGTCGCCGTCGCTGGTTAGGCCGAGCACGGCGATTGGGCGTTCGCCGGGGTCGCTGGTCAGGAGGGTGGGGCGCTCGGCCCGTTCCGGCAGGGCGCCGCGGGCGTTGTCGAGCCGTTCCCGGACTTGGAGCACGGTCGACGCCATGCTGGTGCCCCAGGAAAACTTGAGCGAGGTCGTGGCCTCGCCGTTGCGGCTCACTGACTTGACGTCGACCAGTCCCGGCGTGGCCGAGACGGCCTCTTCGATCGGTTCGGCAATGAACCGGGAGACCTCTTCAGCCGCGGCCCCGGGATAGAGGGTTCGAATCGTCAGGACCGGGAGTTCGATGTCGGGCAACAACGACACCGGCAGCTTGCCTAACGATACCGACCCGAGCAGCACCATGGCCGCTACGGCCGAAATGGTGGTTACGGGGCGCTTCAGCGCCTGGGACGCGATCGACACTACGGGTTGCCGCGTTCCTGCTTGGCGAGCAGCCGGACCGGGGCGTCGTGGGTCAGGGTCAGATGGCCCTCGACCAACACGGTGTCTCCGGCGGCCACCGGAATTTGGCCGGTGGCGCAATCGGCCAAGACTTCGGTTTCGAATCCATTGGTCCGGCCCGGAAAGATGTAGACCCATTGGGCTCGGCCGTTCTTGACGACGAACACCAGGGGCCGGCCGTCGCGTTCGATGACGGAGGAGGCTGGCACGATGACCCGGTTCGAGAGCCGGGTGGCTTCGAGCCGGACGTCGGCGTACATCCCGGGCCGGAGGATCCCGTTACCGGTGGCCCGGATTACCGCTCGGCCCGCTCGGGTCGTGCTGTCGACCAGCGGCAGGATGGCCGCCACTCGGCCGTGAATCGGTTTGTCGGGAAAGGCGGCGGCGGTGATGGTCGCGTCGCCGCCGATTTTGATGAACGGGAGGTCGTGTTCCAAGACGGACGCTTCGATCCGGAGGTTCCTTAGGTCGACGATCTTGGCCACCTCTTGGCCTTGGGAGAGTCGTTCGCCGACTGAGACTTTCATTTCTTCGACCACCCCGTTGAACGGGGCGGTGATCGAGGCGCGTTCGCGGCGGAGTTTGGCTTCATCGAGCGAGGCGCGGGCCCGGTCCATGCCCGCCCGGATCTCGGCACTCCTGAGCCGCTCGCCGGTCACGGCTTTGCCCGACACG
>JAYVJS010000637.1:0-2613 GCA_043769075.1 Gemmatimonadota bacterium
GAACGGCCTCCACGACGACCTGCGGGACAAGATTCTGGTTGGGAATCCTCACATCCATGTCCTGACCTACGGGGCCAACCTCAGAGTCGACAACTGGCGCGCGGTGATGGACTCGGTGCGCCGGGATCCCGACGTGGTGGCGGTGGCCCCCGAGGTCCTGGTCAAGGGCCTGCTGGTCAATAGCTCGGGCTACCCCGCCTATGTCGATGTGGTGGGTTTCGAACCGGATACCGGTACCGCAGCTGTGACCACGCTACCCCGGGCGGTGGCCGGCGGAGTCGTGTCGTTCCAAAAGACCGTCGACTCGGCGGACGGAGGGATCATCCTCGGCTATCGCTTGGCCGAACGCCTGACGCTGCAGGTCGGCGATATCGTGACTTTGCTGTCGGCGAGCGATATCGGGAAGGTCAATCGGGCCCTTGGCGTTCCGACGGCCCGGCCGTGGTATTTCGAAGTGACCGGGACGTTCGACACCGGGATGTACCAATATGACGATCAATTCGCGGTGGTCCGGCTCGATATCGGCCAGCGGGTAGCGGGCCTAGGCGCCGCTGTGACCGGGATTCAGGTCCGGGTTCGGGATGCGTGGCGGGCCCAAACCGTGGGTCGCCGGATCGAGACGCGGCTTGGTTATCCGTATCGGGCCCAAGCGTGGCAGGATCAGAATCAAAGTCTGTTTGGGGCCATGAAGCTCGAGAAACTTGGTATGGGTCTCATTATCACCTTCATCTCGATCGTCGCGGCGTTCAACATCCTGGGTACCCTGACGATGATCGTTGGCGAACGGACCCGGGAGATCGGGATCTTGTTGGCCATGGGACTGACCTCGAAATCGATTGGCCGGATCTTCATCGCCCAGGGCGCCGCGATCGGCGTCGTCGGGACCGGCTTCGGGTTGGTGATCGGCCTGGTGCTTGGGTTCATTCTCGACGGATCCGCTCTGATTCGGATCGATCCGTCGGTCTATTTCATCGATCACCTGCCGGTGCACACCCGGTGGCTCGACGTCGTGGTGATCATGCTGGTGAGCCTGGGAATTGCGCTTGCCGCCACCATCCCGGCCACCCGGGCCGCGGCTCGGCTCGAGCCGGTCGAAGCGATTCGCCACGAATGACCGTCGTCATTGAGGCTCAGGGGTTGGGGCGTACCTACCGGGGCGGCGACGGCTCGCCGATCGCGGTACTCGAAGCGCTCGAGTTATCGGTTGAAGCGGGCGAGTTCGTCGCGATCGTCGGCGCCAGTGGGGCCGGCAAGAGCACGCTCCTCCACCTGCTCGGCGCTTTGGACGCGCCGACCGCGGGCCGGGTGCTGCTGGAGGGGCGGGAGATCGGAGCGCTGACCGGTGAAGGCAAAGCCCAAGTCCGGAACGAGCGGATCGGATTCGTGTTTCAGTTTCATCATCTCCTCCGCGATTTCACGGCGATTGAAAACGCCATGATGCCGCTGGTCATCGCCGGCGTTCCCGATGCCGAGGCCCGGGCCCGGGCCCGAGAGGCGTTGGTTCAGCTGGGGCTTGGGCACCGGCTTGAACACTACCCGGCGCAGCTCTCCGGCGGCGAGCAGCAGCGGGCCGCCGTCGGGCGCGCGGTCGTCACTCGGCCGGCGGTCGTCCTTGCCGACGAGCCCTCGGGCAATCTTGACCCCGCCAACGCCCGGCTCCTTCACGAGGTGCTGTCGCAGCTCCGGGAGCAGTTCAATACGGCGTTGGTCGTGGCGACTCACAACGGCGAGTTGGCGAGCCAAGCCGACCGAGTGCTCCGGCTTGAAGGCGGCTGCTTGACGCCGGTTGATCGGTCCGGCGTGGCCGCGGCGGCGATCAGATGAAGCGATGCAGCGGATGCGGAGAGGCAGAAGGAGTCGTCGACCTGACCCACATCGAAGGCGGCGAGGTCAAGACAGTGCACCTCTGCGCGAAGTGTGCGGCAGAGAAGGGCATCCAGGCCCCCGGAGCGATGGCCGACTCGCCGCTGGGCGGCCTGTTGGCAGCGCTGAGCGCCACGGCCGGCGACCCGGTCCCGGAGGTCCCGGAACCGATCTGCGGAACCTGCCGGGCGACGCTCCGGGATTTTCGCGAAACCGGCCGACTCGGCTGTGCCGATTGCTACGACGCATTCGGGGAGCCGCTCCGCGAATTGGTGCGACGGCTCCATGGGTCTGTGCATCACACGGGGAAGGCATATCATGCTCCGGGAGCTCGGGCTGCCGGACCGTCGGAGGGCCTCCCGGAGCTGCGAGAACGGCTTCGTCAGGCCGTTGAACGGGAGCAATTCGAGTTGGCCGCGCAACTCCGAGACCAGCTCAAGGAGGGGGGATGATCGACCTCAACTTGCTTCCAGATGGCGGGCTTGGCTGGCTCGACGCGAGCGGGCCGGCAAGCCACTTGGTGCTCTCGACCCGGATCCGGTTGGCTCGCAACCTGGCCGGGATCCGGTTTAATAGCCGGATGGGTCCGCGTGATCGACAGGCGGTGCTTGAGTCGGTGTTGGGGGCCGCGCGCCGGATCCCGAGCCTTGACCGTGCGGTGACCCTCCGGATCGACCAGTTGGAGCCGATCGAGCGCCAATTGTTGGTAGAACGGCATTTGATAAGCCGGGAATTGGCTGGCAGCGATAG
>JAYVJS010000638.1:0-2190 GCA_043769075.1 Gemmatimonadota bacterium
GACCAAGTTGACGGCGCTGAAGCAAGACCTCTATCGAAACCTGACCCCCATTCAACGGGTCTTGGTGGCCCGGCACAGCAAGCGCCCGACCACGATTGACTATCTGGGATCGATCTTTACCGACTTCGTGGAACTCCACGGCGATCGCCTGTACCGCGACGACCCGGCCATCGTTGGGGGTTGGGCCCGGCTCAAAGGCCAAACCGTCATGGTCATCGGGCACCAGAAGGGCCGCGACACCCGCGAAAACATCAAGCGTAACTTCGGGATGCCTCACCCTGAAGGTTATCGCAAGGCCCTCCGGATGATGAAGCTCGCCGCCCGATTCCACGCCCCGGTCGTCACGTTAGTCGATACCCCGGGAGCCTACCCCGGCATCGGAGCCGAAGAGCGGGGTCAAGCCGAAGCGCTCGCCACGAATATTCTCGAAATGGCCTCCCTTCCTACGGCCATCGTGAGCTGCGTCATCGGGGAGGGTGGCTCAGGCGGCGCCCTGGCGCTGGCCGTCGCCGACCGAGTCTTGATGCTCGAACACTCGACCTATTCCGTGATCACGCCGGAAGGCTGCGCGGCGATCCTGTGGAAGGACGCCACCCAGCGAGAACGTGCCGCCGAGGCGCTCAAGATGACCGCGCCCGATCTCCTCCGGTACAAAGTCATCGACGAGATCGTGCCCGAACCGCTCGGTGGGGCACACCAGGACCCGGAGGCGGCCGGCGAATCGCTCCGCAATGCGTTGGCCCGCCACGTCGCCGATCTCCGAAAAGTCCGGCCCGACAAACTGGTGCGTCGCCGGGCCGATAAGTACGGCGCGATGGGCGCATTCGCCGAAACCTGATGCCCACCACGGTTGAAGTCCGGTTCAAGGGCAATCGCAAAGACTACTTCCTCTGGCCCGAGGACGCTGATCGGTTGCACCTCCATCAGCCGGTCATCGTCGAGGCCGAGCGAGGCCTCGACTTTGGCCGGGTCGGGGTGGTCGGCGACACCGCGGACAAGAAATGCGCCTCCGGCTGCAGCGGGTGCGCCGTGGGCGGCGATATCCCGACGGCCTCCCGACCGGTACTCCGGGTCGCCAGCCAGGAGGATATCAAAACTGCCAATGACCTTCGGCGCTCAGAGGACACCACCCGCATCAAGGCCACGGAACGGGTTCGGCATCACCAGCTCGAGATGAAACTGTCGGATGCCGAATGGCAGTGGGACCGGAAGAAGCTCACCTTCTACTTCACCTCCGAGAAACGGGTCGACTTCCGCGACTTAGTTCGCGATCTGGCGACCACGTTCAAATCCCGAATCGAACTTCGCCAAATCGGGGTCCGCGATGAAGCGGCCCGTTTGGGTGGCGTCGGGCGCTGCGGCAAGGAATATTGTTGCTCGACGTGGCTCCGGTCGCTTGATCCGATCAGCTTGGCGTTGGCCAAGGACCAACACCTCTCACTCAACCCCGCGCAAATTTCCGGTGGATGCGGTCGCCTGCTGTGTTGCCTGAAGTACGAGCACGAATTCTACGTCACCACTCGAAAACGGTTTCCCAAAGAAGGCAAAACAGTCCGCACCGGGCGAGGAACCGAGAAGGTCATCGCGATCGATATTTTCCGGGAACGGGTCTTCCTCCGGGGTGACGAGCACGGGCCCCGAACGGTCCTCCTCGCCGATTTGAAAGACGAAATCGCCGCCACCGCCGAGGCTCCGACCGGCGGAACGGTACCGGTCTCGACGGCCCCGCCGGCCCCGCCCACCATCCGGAAAGAAGAACGGCGAGAACCCCGGCCCGAACGTCCAACCCGACAGAACCGCCCGGCCAAGCCACCCCCGACTCCTCGGCCCCCGGCGGCATCAATCGCCGTGGCCGCCCCTGAGCCGCCGGTAAGCCCTGGTCCCGGCGCCGTCCCCGACCAATCAACGGCTCGGGCCAAACGCCGGCGCCGACGCCGGGGGCGCGGGCCCGGCCCCAACCAGGGCGGAAGCAACCCGTCCCCCAGCGCGCCTGAGGCGTAGCGTGCCCAAATACTTCCTCACCACCGCCATCGACTACTCGAACGGCGACCCGCACCTCGGGCACGCCCTCGAAAAGATCGGCGCCGATGCGATCGCCCGGTACCGCCGGCTCCAGGGCGACGACGTCCACTTCCTGATGGGGATGGACGAGAACTCCCAAAGTGTCATCGAGATGTCGACCAAACACTC
>JAYVJS010000639.1:0-6154 GCA_043769075.1 Gemmatimonadota bacterium
AAGCAAACGCCGGTGGTCGCTGGGGTTGGCCGAGTTTCGTTGGTCCTGCCGCTTCGGAAACTAAAAGCGGGAGTTTATGAGGTTGAGTTGGAGGTCGGGGCCGGCTCTGATCGGCCGCTTCGCGGGGTGGCACAGTTTGTGGTGGCAGAGGACCAAAAGTAACCCAGTCAGGTTTGTGATGTGCATACGCCTTAGTGTGCTCGCTTATTGAGTTTGCGGTGTGTTGTGTTCAACGGAAAAACCCCCTAGCTTGTCCCTCCGCTTCGGATTCACACCACAACACTTGCACCGTCGAGGATTACTGCCCATGGGTTCTGCCACGCCACGGGTCCCGCTACAGCTGTCGCCCAACGCTATGACTGTTCTGGAAAAGCGGTACTTGGTCCGGGACGAATTGGGCAAGCCAGCGGAACACGCTGAAGATCTTTTCTGGCGGGTTGCCAAGACTATTGCCGCCGCAGATCGAGGCTACGGCGCTTCCGACGGCGCCGTCGAGGCGTTGGCCGACGCATTCTATGAGCTGATGGCGAAGCGCCACTTCATGCCCAATTCGCCGACCCTAATGAACGCCGGTCGTCCGTTGGGGCAGCTGTCGGCGTGTTTCGTCTTGCCCGTCGACGATGCCCTGTCAAACGGTAAGAGCGGGATTTACGATACCCTCACCGCCATGGCGTTGGTGCATCAGTCGGGCGGGGGGACTGGCTTCAGTTTCTCGAAGCTCCGGCCGAAGAACGATATCGTGCGCTCCACGATGGGGGTGGCGTCGGGGCCGGTCTCGTTCATGACTCTATTCGACGCCTCCACCGATGTCGTCAAGCAGGGAGGCACCCGCCGGGGTGCCAACATGGGGATTCTTCGGGTTGATCACCCCGACGTGATGGATTTCGTCACCTGCAAGGACGATACGACCAAGGTCACCAATTTCAATATCTCTGTGGCGGTCACCGATGCCTTTATGAAGGCGGTCGAATTGGATGCGGACTACGACCTCTTCCATCCGGCCACCCGCAAGGTGATCGGTCGCCTGAACGCGAGGACGGTGTGGAGCCGGATCATTCACGGCGCTTGGAAAACCGGCGAGCCGGGGGTGTTCTTTGTCGACCGGGCCAACCATTACAATCCGGTCCCCCACCTTGGCTCATACGAAGCCACCAATCCGTGCGGTGAGCAGCCACTGTTGCCCTACGACGTTTGCAACCTCGGCTCGGTCAATCTGGCCGAATTCGTCGCCGACGGCGATCTCGATTGGGCCCAGCTCCGCCGGGTCGTGCACCTCTGCACGCATTTCCTCGAAAACGTCATCGACGCCAACAACTATCCGTTGCCGGAAATCACGGCCCTCGCCCAGAAGATTCGACGGATCGGGCTCGGCGTCATGGGCCTCGCCGACGTGTTTGTCCGCCTCGGCATCCCCTACGACTCTGCCGAAGCCGTCGAACTCGGCCGAAAGGTCCAGCGCTTCATCGACAACGAGGCTAAGGTCGAGTCCGAGCGTCTCGCCGGCATGCGGGGGGCGTTCCCGGAGTGGGAGAGGAGCATTTGGGGGCCCGATGCCACCTGTGCCCGCGATCAGGACGGAAAACGGATTCGGCCGATGCGCCGGCTCCGGAACTGCAATGTCACGACCGTGGCCCCGACCGGGACGATCTCAATCATTGCCGGCTGCAGCTCCGGGATCGAGCCGCTGTTCGCGGTGGCCTTCATGCGCAATCAGGCCGGCGTCCTGATGCCCGACGTCAACGAAGACTTCGTGGCAATCGCGAAGCGCGAGGGCTGGCATTCTGACGAATTGTTGAAGCGCGTGGCCGAAACCGGGCATGCCCGTCATCCCGAAGTGCCGGAGAAGTGGCAGCGAGTCTTTGTCACCGCGAACGATATCGCCGCCGAATGGCATGTTCGGATGCAGAGCGCTTTCCAAGAAGCGAACGACAGCGCCATCTCCAAAACCGTGAACTTTGCGAATCACGCCACCGAGGTCGAGGTCGAAAAGATCTATCGGATGGCCTTCGAGTTGGGTTGTAAGGGGGTCACTGTGTATCGCGACGGTAGTCGCGACATGCAGGTTCTTTCCTCCGGCTCGACGGCCAAGAAAGTCCAAGAGGACGCCACCAAGTCCGGCAAGGCGGAAGCCCGGAGCGATCTCGCGGGCATGATGGTCACCGCTGAGCAGCCGGCCGCCACCGCCATGCTCAACCTGGCGGTCTCGGCCGCAGCGCCCAGGATCGACAGCGCCGATCTCCACGGCGACTTGGCAGAAGTCCGATCCGAGAACGATCGACTTCGGAAATCGGTCCACGAGCTCGAGTCCGAGAACCTCCAGCGCCGACAAAAGCGGTCCCGCCCAGAGTTGCTTCGGGGCACCGTTCGCCGGATCGAGACCCCGCTCGGAACGCTCTATGTCACGATCACTGAAGACGACAAGGGGCAGCCCTTCGAAGTGTTCATGAGCCTGGGCAAAGCCGGCGGGGCGTTGATGGCCGACGTCGAAGCGATCGGCCGACTCATTTCATTGGCCCTTCGATCGGGCATCCCGATCAAGGAAATTCATCGCCAGCTCCGCGGCATTAGCTCGGATCGGACCATGGGCCTGGGTGCCAACAAGGTCATGTCGGTGCCGGACGCCGTTGGCATCGCGCTCGAACGATGGATGATCGAAAAACAAGGTGTCCAGCAAGAACTCCTTCCTGGCCCTTCGGCGGCGGGCTCCGTCGCGGAGCCGGTGGGCCAGGCGGTCATCGTCGGCAACGAGCAGATGACCCTGGGCGGGATGCAGCAGACCTTGGCCGGGTCGTGCCCTGATTGCGGCTCCCAACTCGAGTTCGCCGAGGGCTGCGTGAAGTGCCATGTTTGCGGTTTCAGCGAATGTGGCTGAGCTGAACTTGTCCAGCCCGGCGGACTAGGCCGCCCGCCGCAGCACCCAGACCGCCCCCGGGGAAGGAACCCGCGGGCGGTCTTGTTTTCGGCCACTGTCTGGCGCATTGCCTACCTTCCGGCCAACTTTCCCTGGTCAGAACCGGGAGGGTTCGATGCGCCGCCTGATTGCCTTGATCGCCGCCACCGCTTGCGCTGGACAACTCGAAGCCCAGTTGATCGACCGGGCTACGGTGGGTGCCATGAGCACCAGTGTCGCAGCCGCCGAGCAAGAGCTGGTGATTTGGTTCAATCTGGTCCGGGATGGGAGTGCCCGCGCCGCCTGGGAGCGAGGCAGTCCGCATTTCCAGGGGTCGGTGCTGCCGGAAACCTGGGAACATGTTTGGTCCGGGGTCGCCGATGGACTCCAGCCCGTGATCAACCGCAAGGTCACTTCGCTGCGCTACGTCCCAATCGAACCCAATCGGTATCCGGAGGCGGTGATCTTTGACACCCGGATCGAGTTTCAGGGCGGGACTTTCGGAGGCGAAACGGTGATTGTGGCCCAAGAGGGCGGGCGGTGGCGGGTTTGGGAGTATGCGGTCTCACCCTCGACCCAGTATCTCGCCCCCGGCGCCAATGCCGATTACTACTACGACCGGCCCCACCGGTTCGTCCGGACCATGCCACCGCCCCCTCCCGCGGCACCAGTGAACCCCAATGTGAACCGAGCGGCCCCGCCCCGCCCCCGCCCCCCGATTTGACCACGAGAGCCTACCCTTGAGAGCCGAGCCCGGTGCCGAGCATTGCCGGAGCCGCTGGCGGACTACCGAACTTGAATGGGTTTTCCCTCGGTGATGATTTTGTAAGTCGTTGATACAAAAAGAATTACCTGTTGGCGTGCGGCCGGAAATGAGCTGGCGCGTTTTCTGCCTCTGTTCTCGACGTTATGCGATCGTCAAATCCCGACTTGGTCGGACCTGGGGCCCCCCCATGACCGGGGTGCTGCTGCCCACCGTGGCGCCCGTCTCGCCTGAGGTGGTCGGGTTTTTGACGAACCTAGCGGTGGCGCTTCACAAGCAGAGGGCCTATCCCGCCAGCCACCCGATGCGCCACGCGGCACTGGCCACGGCGTATGGGTCGTTGACGGCTATCCTGGAGAGCTGTCCAGCGCTGAAGGTAGGGGTGACCCGCAATCAGCTGATGGTCGACGACGGCGTGACCGATCCCGCCCATTTCGTGATTCGCGACTTTGCCGCCCGCCTCCACCGCATCCAAGTTGGCGCATTGGTCTTTCGATCCGGCCTAACGCTAGCGGAATTCACCACGGTCACCGAGTTCCTGGTCGCCGAGGGGAGCCGGAGCGACCGACCGTCATCGGCCACTGGCTTCGAGGCGGAACACGCCGAGGTGGTTCCGATCGCCTTCGACGCGCTCACCCTTCGCGATGGCGATGAGGCCGGCGTTCAGGTCGACCATCTCTGGCAGGACCTCGCTCAACTCGTTTCGGGGCACAACGAAGGAGTGCCGGTCGGCGAATTCGCGTCGCCTGCCTTCGTCGCCATGATGCTCCAGCGGCTCGGTTCGCCGGAGACCCGCGGCGCGGTCGCCGCGGCGGTCGAGCGAATGGGCCGGCTTAATCTCACTCTCGAGGGTGAGGCCCGAACCCAGGCCGACCTTCGACTTCGGGATCTCTTGGCCACACTTCCGCCGGAAGCGCTCAGTTTGTTGCTCGATATCGACATCGGTCGCGACGGCCTCACCGCGATTCGGCCGGCGGTCGATTGGCTTCCTGCCGCCGCCTTGATCGAGTTGGTCGAATCGGCCGCCCGGGCCAATCGCAAGGCAATGTCGACCGTGCTGCTTCGGTTGCTCCAGAAAATGAGTCGGCACGGCAGGGGCGGGAGCGGCTCACGCGCGGTGGCCGATCGGGACGTCCGCCAGATCGTTAAAGGCCTCCTCGAAGACTGGACGCTCTCCGATCCGAATTCCAAGAGCCATGCCCGGTTGCTGGAGACCTTGGCTCGGTACGAGCAGGCCACCACGTCGGAAGGCGCCCCGAGCGAGGAATGGCTCCGAGTCATTCAGATCACGATCGAAACGAATGGTGTCGGCGATCATGTGCTGGAGGCGGTCGAGCAGTGCGTTGGCGAAGGCGAAACGGCGGCGCTGGTCGAGTTGCTCGAGTCGGTCGGCGACGACCCGGCGGCCGCGGTGATCTGGAAGCCGTTGCTGGCGCCCCAGCAGCTCCGGCGAATGCTCCACGATCCGGCGCTCGATCCGACCACGATCAGCCTCGTGCTCGCCCGGGCCGGTGAGCCGGAGGTCCCGGTGTTGACCGATCGAGTTCTGGCGCTCGAATCGGGGCCGGTCCGGCGCCTGGTGGTGGCCCGGCTGGTGGCGATGGGTCCGGCCATTTTCAATGGCGTTATTGCCCAGCTGGATCGGGGCGGCACGGCCGAACGGTGCCGGCTACTTGGGATTCTGGCTGAGCTGCCGGCTCTTCCCGCCGGCTTCGACGTGCGCGGGTACCTTGGCGCCGACGATCCGGTCGTGCGGGTCGAAGCCTACCGACTGGTGCTTCGCGCCCCGGCCCAGCGCGACGACGCCTTGCATGCAGCCCTGGCCGACGACGATGAGCGGGTCGTCGAAGTCGCGATCGCGGCCGGGGCCGAGCGGTTACCCCGCCAGTCCCTGACTCGGCTGTTGATCCTATTGAGCAACCGGAAACGGACCGAAGACCTCCGGGCCCGGGCCATCGGCATCTTGAGCCAGTTCGACACCCCGACCGTGCGGGACTGGTTGTTGGCGAACATGACGACCCGGCCTTCGTGGTACCGGCGCCAGCGGCTGGTGTCCAAATCGCCGATCGTCATCGCGAAGCTCCGGGTGCTGGCAACCCGGTGGGCTGGAACCCCGGGTGCCGATGCCGTCCTCCGCCTGGCGCTCCGTTCCGGCGATGCCGATCTGATAGCCGCCTGCAATGGAGCCTTTGCGTCATGACCCCAGAATCCAGCTTTTTGATCTCGCTCGGGCAGGCCCTCGCGACGATGAGCCTCTACAACGAGGGTCACCCGGCTCGCGAGCGTGCCCTCGACACCTCGTTCGAACAACTGCTGGCCATGACGGACGGCAACCCGTGCGTCGAGTACTCCTTCCTCGGCGGCGAGTCGGTGGTCGGAACTCGGGTCATGGCGGAACTCTCAACCTGGGACTGGGCCTCGAAGCTTTCAGCGGCTCGGATCGAACGGATCGAGATTGACGCCGACGTTACCCGGGAGGCTTACTTCGAATTTGTGGACGA
>JAYVJS010000640.1:0-6953 GCA_043769075.1 Gemmatimonadota bacterium
AGTGGGCGCAACGTCATCGGGCTTTGCCTCCGGACTGCTGGGATGACGAGTCCTCCGTCGGGTGATCGGGCGACATGATCGGGGTGTCCCAGCCCGCGAGATCCGCGGGACGGACCCGGCGGCGATACCCGCCGAAGCTGAAGGTCACCGGGTGGTACGGGCCCACGAACGAGACGTCGAGGTCGGGTGTGATGACCTGCTCCATTCCAAGGGCCCACAGGGTGGCGTTGACCAACATCCGGCGGAAGCCGGGATTGAGGAGGTCTTCAGAGGCGCCGTGGGTGGTGGTGAACACCCTGCCCTGCTGCCCGTTGGCTCCCTGGTAGGTCCGGGTCCACACCACCGGCAGCTGCTCCTTGCTCGAGTCGGCCGGCGCGGTCGGGGCCATCCCGTTGAGCACCTGTCCTAACGCCAGCACGTCCGACCCGGCGAGCGGATCGGCCCGGTAGCCGCCCGATTGGGCATGGATGTCGCTCACGCCCCGAAAGATCGGGTGGGCGGTCCGGTCGGCGCGGGGGAGTATCCGGGAACTCTGCTCGTGATTGGTCCCGTAGTGACCCACCCAGGTCTCGCCGAGAATCTGCTCTCCGAACCCGCTGGGGTAGTCGGCACCCTTGTAGTCCCACGAGTACTTGGCAAAGGGCCCGCCGGCGATCTGAAAAGCGTGGGTCGACGTCCGGAGGCCGATCACCGGCCCGCCCCGGCCAACGTAGTCCACGATATGCTGCATCTGCTCGGCCGGGAAATCCTGAAAGCGGATCGCCAGGATCAACAGATCGGCCGTCTTGAGCGCCTCGAGTCCACCGATGTTCGAACTGCCGGGCTGGATGAATCCCGCGCTATCGAGGGTAAAGAACACGCTGACCTTGAACCCGAGGCGGCGGGCCAGGATCCGGCCGAGCGCAGGGAGGAGTTCCTCAGACCGGTATTCGTGATCCCCGGCGATGAGGACGACGTGCTTGCCGGCGCCCGGTCCGTCGGTGCCTTCGTAGACGACGCGGGAAGGATGGCCGGGAGGGGCCGGATTGGAACAACTCGTCAGGGCGACCGCAACGAGCATGGTTTTGAGGGCCGACATCATCGATGCTCCAGTTTTCACGGCGTTGGCTGGGCCAGTTCGTGGTCGCAGGGGGCGGGAGTCTGATAGAATACGCCGGAACCGGCCCCCCAGCCAGAGCGGGTCACCGAAGCGGGCGCGGGTGTCGTCATTCATGGCGCAATGCGTCCACCGGGTCGAGCCGCGCCGCCAGAATTTCCCGGCGGGTCGCGCCGAGCGTCTTCCGAACCCCGGGTCCGCTCGGTCACCGAGATCATCATGATCGCCACTACCCCGACCCCGCCTACCAGAAGTCTTACGCTCGACAAGGCCAGCATGATGAGGAAGAATCCGGCGGTCACTTGATTGAAGGTCTCGAGCAGTTTATTGCCGGTCAGAATCGAGAACGTGTGGGCTCGGCCGGCCGGAGCCGCCGGCTGGCCCGGAGCGACGCAAGCCGGATGGCTTCGAGCAACGGCATCAGCTCCGGCCCCTGGTTAGAGCCACGAGAATGGCACCCCGATTAACCGGTCATCGTATCGCCTGGGCACGGTGTCGTTGTTGATCACGATCCCGAGCCGGGCCTTCTGCTCGGTCACGAAATCTCGGAGCCCCCGAAGGTCGCGGGGGTTCACCACCGAGGTGTGCTTGATCTCGACGGCGACCCGTCCAAAGTCGCCCTCGAGGACCAGATCCACCTCCGCACCAGCCCCAGTCCGGTAGTACGACGACTCGGCCGCCACGCCCTGCCCGTTCAATTGCCGGTGGACCTCTTCCACCACCATGCCCTCCCACGACGCCCCGACCTGCGGATGGCTCTGCAGGGCATCGCTGTCGGGAATCCGGAGCAAGGCGTGCAACAAGCCGCTGTCGCGGAGGTAGCCCCGCGGATGTTTGACCACCCGCTTCACCACGTTCCGGGCATAGGCGGGAATGGTCCGCCACACGAAGGTTCCGTGGGCAATCTCGAAATAGTCCCGCGCGGTCGGCTGCGAGACCCCAAGGGCCCGGGCCACCTCGGCGTAGTTCAAAATCCGGCCGGACAACCCGCCTAACATCTCGAGGAACCGCCGGAATCGGACGTCGTCGAGCCCGGGAAAGAGCCGCTTCACGTCCCGAAGCAGATAGGTCTGAATGTATTGCTCGACCCACCGGGCCCGGAACGACGGCGCCGGATCGAGCCACGGCTCCGGAAACCCGCCCCGGAACCAGAAATCCTGAACCTTGGCCTGGCTGCCCCGCGGCTTGAGGCCGTCGGTCAGGTCCGCGGGTCGAGCCTTCCGATCGGCGAGCCGGCGGAGGAGCGAATCCCGCTCCGTGGTGTTGGTGACCTCTTCCCACGAGAACGGCGCCATCTCGATGATCCCGATCCGGCCGGCCAGACTCTCCGACACCGACCGAATCAGCGCCGGCGAACTGGACCCGGTGATGACGAACCGGCCTTTTTCCGCTCGGCGCTCGTCAATCGCCACCCGCAAGGCGGGGAAGAGTTCGGGGAGCACCTGGGCCTCGTCAAACGCCACCTGCCGGGGGTTCAAACGGAGGAACAGATCCGGGTCGCGAGCGACCACGGCGTGGTCGGCTCGCCGCTCCAGATCGAGCTGCTTCCAGCCGGGCGCCAGGGTGTGGAGCAAGGTCGTTTTCCCACATTGCCGGACCCCCAGCAGGGCGACGCAGGGGAACGTGGTCAGATAGGATTGGAGCAGGGCCGCGGAGGCGCGTTTCATAACCAAGCAATATCAAACCCACTGCTTGAAAATGCAAGGTCTTCAAGAATCGGCCGTTATGCCGGTTCACCCCGAACCGCGACTAACGACTGCACCGCCCGATCAATGTCGGCCAGTGTGTTGCAAAGGTTGGGACTCAACCGCAATCCGCCCGTAGGCGAGCTGATCACCTGGTAGTCGGCATACAGCCGCTGGTGCCAGCGTTGCGCCGTCGGGGCGTCCGCCTTGACGATGATCACCCCATGGCGGAGCTCCGGCGGCCTTGGGGTAACGAGCTCAAAGTCCTTGGCGCGCAAGCCGTCATGAAGGCAGCCCGCCAGTTCCCGGATCCTCGCCTCGACCCGCGCCGGTCCGACGTGTTCGTGGAAATCGAGCGCCGCGGCCAGACCCGCGATCGTGCCGTCGTTGCGCTGCCCGATGGTCTCGAACTTCCGGGCTCCCTTCGCCGCGGTCTTTGCGGCTGTCCCCCACCCCACCCCGACCACACCGGGCCACAGTGCCTCGGTCCGTTCCGAGCGGAGGTAGAGAATCCCAACTTCCCGGGGCCCGAGGAGCCACTTCTGTCCGCTAGCGGAGTAGGAGTCGCAGCCGAGGTCATGGAGGTTCCGCTGGAGCGCCCCGCAGGTCTGGGCCCCGTCGACGTGGACGTAGATACCGCGCGCCCGCCCGATCCGACAGAGCTCCGCCGTGGGCATCCGGAGTCCGGTGTTGGCCGACACATCGGTGAAGGCGAGCACCCGAGTCCGGTCGGTGAGCGCCCGAGTCATCGCCTCGACCACCTCGGCCACCGACGCCGGCGGCACCGGGAAACCGACGCGCCTAACGGTGAACCCGAACCGGGCCGCCCGAACATCCCACGCCACGTTGTTGGTCGGATGGTTCTGGTCGACCAACACAACCTCGTCCCCGACCCCGAGGGCAATGCCCCCGACGATGAGATTGTTCGCCTCCGAGGCATTCCGGACCAGGGCGATTTCGTCAGGCGACGCGCCGAGGAGTCCGGCGACTCGATCGCGGGTCGTCTCGCGGAGGGCATCGTACTTGGCGCGGTTCTGGTAGGAAACGTCGGCGTCGATATCACGGATAGTCTGGTTCACCGCCTCGACCACGCCGCGGGGGCCTGGAGACATGTTGGCCGAGTTCATCGGGGTTTGGGTTGCCGGGAAGGTGAACTGGCGCTTGAGCTCGACCCAGTAATCCTCGTCCGGACTGGGGCGCCGATGCGGCATGGCTGGGATCATCGCCGTGCCCAGCGTCGGTCGGAGGGCGGTGACGGCGGTCGCGCCGACCAACTGTTCGAGAAAGCTGCGTCGAGAGGCGTCACTCATCGAGATCCTCACAGGCTGTAAGAGGGCGCTGGAACATTGGCGCTGGCCGCCAAACCGGGCAAGCCCCGGGCTTTTCATGGCCTCGGACGCGGGCTTCCGGTTTTCCGCCGCCGGGCTAACATCACCCCGCCAGCCGAAACGACTCCACTCAGCGTCCGTAGTGACAGGTGTCCCTTCACCACCACATCGAGGATCTGTCATGCTTGGATTCACGTCAATGCGGGTCGCGCTGTTTGACCTAAGGCTCGCGACCATCGGGTTTGCGGCGGCCTGCTCGGGCGCCGATCCGATCACTCCCCCTCCGCCGCCGCCCCTGCCGCCGCCCTCGGTGTCTCTCTACCGGCTTGCGACCGCAGCGTTGCCCGCGGCGGTCCTTCAAGGACGCAGCATGGAAGCCCGCGCCGCCGACTTGGATGCCGACGGCGACAAGGACCTGATCATCGCCCGGGAGTTCGAGCCCAACCTGCTGTTTCTCAACGACGGGACCGGCCGGTTCGTGGATGTATCGTCCGGGCAGCTGCCCCAGAAGACCCGTGACAGCGAGGACATTGCCATCGCGGATTTCGACGGCGACGGCGATCTCGACGTGGTGATCGTCGCCGAGGACGACGTGCCGGGGTCGAGCGGGCCCAAGCACGAGTACTATCTCAACAACGGGCGGGCCGTTTTTACGGATGTGTCCGAGCGTCTGGCGCTCCGCACCGAGACCAATGCCGTCGCCTTCGGTGACCTGGACGGCGATGGCGACCTCGATCTCGTGTTCGGCAACGCCGGGCCGGAGAGCGTGCTGCTCAACGACGGCACCGGGCGGTTTGCGCTGTCGATCGAGCGGTTCCCGGCCGGAGTCGTCGACATCACCCAGGACGTGACGTTAGGCGACATCGACGGCGACCGCGACCTCGATCTGATCGTCGCCAACGAGGGTGGCGGCCCGAATCGACTGTACCGCAACGACGGGCGGGGGTTCTTTTCCGTCGACACCGGGGCCATTCCTCTTCGGGCCGAGGTGGAGATGACCCGCAATGCGGACCTGGCGGATATCGACCACGACGGAGACCTCGACCTCAGTTTCGCCAACGTCACGTTCTTGGGCGGCTTTCCCCAAAGCCGACTGTTCACCAATGACGGCACCGGCAAGTTCACCGACGTCACCGCGAGTCAGTTCGTCCCTCTCACGGTGCCGGCGACCGATCTTGACTTCGTCGACATCGACGCCGACGGCCACCTCGACCTGGTGATGACGTCGTTCGCCGGACTCTACCGCGGTTTCAGGAACGACGGCACCGGTCGATTCAGCGACCGGAGCGCGGAGTGGTTTCCTCGCGGCGCCGGCGGTCAGGGGGTCGAGATCGAGGCGGCGGACTTCAACAACGATGGCAAGGTGGATTTGTACTTCGCAAACTTCATTGCCAGTCAGGATCAGCTGCTGACAGCGGGCTAGACCCTCCCTTCAGCTCAAGCGCCGTCCGCTGATCTAGCGGCCCTCGGTTGACGGGAGCCCCAAGCTGGTCTATTGTACCGATCGGTACACTGAGCGAGGTCTGACCCGTGCCACCCGCCACTCTCTCTCGTGAAGAGGTCATCGACCGCCTGATGGGGGTCCTTCGGCAGCAGGGATATGCCGGGGCCTCGCTCGCGGAACTTTCCAAGGCCACCAAGCTCGGCAAGTCGAGCCTGTACCACTACTTCCCCGACGGGAAGGACGACATGACCCGGGCGGTGCTCGCCCACCTGGCGGCCCAATTGGACCAGGCTCTCTTCAGCCCGCTCCGCACCGGCGGACCACCGCGGCCGCGGCTCGAAGCCATGGTCGTCACGCTGAACGCCTTCTATCGAGGCGGGCGGGAGGCCTGCCTCTTGGGGAATCTCGTGGTCGGCGAAACCCGGGAGCGATTCCATCACGAGGTGGCGGCGATTTTCGAGGAGTGGATCGCGGCCATCGCCACCGTGCTCCGCGACGCCGGGTTCGCCAAGGGCCTGGCCCGGACCCGGGCTGAGGATGCGGTGGTTCGGATCGAAGGCGCCCTGGTCGTGGCGCAGGGATCGGGGAACCGGGAGGTGTTCGAGCGGACCCTGCGCCGGCTCCCGGCAGACTTGGTCGCCTCCGCGGCAAGCCGGCGGGGTTGATCGGCCTAGTGCCGCTTTGGGTTGAGGGACTTTGGCGCTACCCGGTCAAGTCGATGGCCGGGGAGGCGATTCCAAGCGCCGAGCTGACGGCGAACGGCATCCCGGGCGACCGAATCGTCCAGGTGCGGGGCCCGGAGGGGGTCCGGACCAGCCGTCGCCAGTATCGGCTCCTCGGCCTTATGGGAACCCTGGGAGAGGATGGAGTACCCCGAGTCGACGGCGCGAGGTGGGACACTCCGGAGGTGCTCGCCCTGGTCAAAGCGGCCGCCGGCGACGACGCATTCTTGTCGGCCGACGACGGACCCGATCGATTCGACATCCTCCCCTTGCTGGTCGCAACGGACGGGGCGGTGGCGGCCTTCGGGCGGGACATCCGGCGGCTTCGGCCTAACATCCTGATTGGGGGAGTCGATGGGATGATGGAGACCACCTGGGAGGGGGCCGAGCTCCACATTGGGGAGACTGTGATCGGACTCGATTCGCTTCGGGGTCGCTGTCCGATGACGACGGTTGACCCGGACACCCTAGCCCGAGATCCGGGCGTTCTCAAGGACATTGGCCGCCGGTTCGGCGGGCGGCTGGCGCTCAATGCTTTGGTGCTCCGCGCCGGCCGCGTGGCCGTGGGCGATGCCGTCAGGCTGGTGCCCAGAGCCTAGCGGGTCCCGTGTCTGACGACTGCAACGTTTCCGAGGCTACCCGGATCTAACCTGCGTTCCCAAACCCTGGCCACCTGGA
>JAYVJS010000641.1:0-10007 GCA_043769075.1 Gemmatimonadota bacterium
AGACAGGAGAGGGCCGGGCGTTACCCGGCCTCCCCAACATCTCAGTGGGGCACCTTGACCCATTCGGCGGCCGCCCGGTGCGTCCCAAACCAAACCCCCGCCTTGGTCCGAACGTGTTCGAGTAACAGTTCGAGCGCCACCATCCGCGACCCATGCCCGCTGATGTGGGGGTGCATGGTCAACAGGAACATCCCGCCCTCGGCATAGGCCCGGTCGAACTCGTCGATCCAGACCTGAGCCACCTCACGAGGCGGGCTGTAGGCGTTCCCCCGCGGGTCGTAGAGCGGGGCGTCATCCTTGATCCACTCCACCGGCAGTTCGACGACGCCGGTCGGCTTGCCGTCGGCCACCAACTCGTAGGGCACGTCGTCGGCCATCAGCGAACTCTCGTAGAGGAAGCCAAGCTCCTGAACGATTCGCATCGTATTCGGACTCATGTTCCACGAAGGCGCCCGGTAGCCCACCGGCTTGGTGCCGGTGAGTTTGGTGAGGGTGTCGACCGCCCGTTGCACCAATTCCTTTTCGACGTCGCCCGGCAAGGTCGTGTTGAGTTCGTGGATCCAGCCGTGCACGGCAAACTCGTGGACGCCGGCCTTCTTGATTTGGTCCGCCATCTCGGGCGTGATCATCAGACTCACGGCCGGAATGAAGAACGTGGCCGGGATCTTGTTCCGGTCGATCAGATCGAGAATTCGTCCGAGCCCAACCCGGGCCCCGTACTGCGCCTGCGACAGCGCGCCGACCGTGGGCTCGCCGAACCGGATCGGAATGGTCTCGTTGTCGACGTCGAACGAGAGTAGGACGGCGACCTTGGCGCCGTTAGGCCAGATTTTCGGCTTAAGACTCTTCCCAGCCCTCACCGCACCGACAACCTTCCGGACACTGTCGGTCGACCACTGCCAGCCCGGCGTGACCTTGCCTTCGGCCACCGTGGGAATCGGCTTCCGAATACACCCCATGGCCCCGCCGATCAGGCCCGCGAGCCCCACGACTGTGGCCGTCCTCAAGGGACCCGATCCACATACGAGTCGCCGGTGATCATCCGAACCACCCGGCCGCCCTCCTCGACGAACCGCACCACCTCGCCGACCGGCCCACCGCCCACCGGGGCCAGGTACCGAAACAACCCATTGCCGAGCGGCTCGAGCCGGACCGGATTGTCGAGGTTCGCTCCATTCGGGGTGATGATCACCAGCCGCTCATTCAGGAGCACCACCTGGGAATCACCCCCACGTCCGCTGTAGTATCCCGCGAACCGGGCCCACGACGGATCCCACGCCACGACTCTGGGCTCGGTGGCGGTCGCCTTGGCCACCGCATCGCCCACCGAACTCATCAACTGGGTCGCGATGTCGAACGGGTTCGAGTCGTTGGTGTTGGTCAGCACGATCACCCCGACCCGGCTGTCGAGCTGGATCAGGGTTTGGGTGGTGTAGCCCGGGTACCCGCCACCATGGCCGACGTAGGTTTTGTCTCGAATCCGGTTGACGGCAAAGCCGATCGCATTGCCCTGAGTCCAGTTGTTCTCCAGGACTCGGACCCGGTGCATCTCCCGGAGCGAGCCGGTGCCGACGATCTGGCGGCCGCCCATCGGACCGGTCCGGAACTGGGCCGAGACGAACTTAGCCATATCTTCGACCGTCGAGGTGATCCCGGTGGCCGACGCCATTCCGCGGGCGTCGACGAACGGCATCACCGACCGCGACCCGTCCGGCATCCGACGGCCATAGCCCACCGCTAACCCCGGGACGTTTCGGTCGATGCTCGACGCCGTCATGCCTAACGGCTCGTAGATGTGCCTCTGGACGTAGTCGGCCCATTTCTCCCCGCTGACCGTTTCCACGATCATCCCCGCCAGAGAGTAGGCGAGGTTTGAGTACTTCCACCGAACTTCGGGCGAAAATGCGGCTTGCCGCTCGGTGATCAGGGTCCGGAGCTGGTCCTGGGTCGGGAATTCGTAGGTGGTCCAGTGCGGCCCTGCCTCGCGGGGCAGTCCGGAGCTGTGGGTCAGCAACTCCTCGATGGTAATCGGCGAATCGCCGGGGTCGGCAGGTTTGACCTGGAACCACGGCAAGTACTTGGCGACCGGATCATGGAGGCCGAGCTTGCCCTGCTCGCGAAGCTGCATGATCGCGGTGGCGGTGAACAGCTTGCTGTGGGAGGCCATCCGAAACTTGGTGGCCACCGTCATCGGAAGCTTGGCTTGAGTGTCGGCGTACCCGAACCCCTTAGCCCAGACCAACACCTTATCGGCCACGACACCGACCACGATACCAGGAAGTCCCCGGTAGGCGATTTGGCCTTCCATCCAGGCCGAGAAGAGCCGCTCAGCACCGAGGACGTCGGGATCGGTGGCTGGACTCGGGCGAGACTGGCCGGCGACCTGGACTGCGCCGGGATCCGGCCGCGCTTGGGCGACGATGGGGTAGGCGGTAACGAGGGCAATCAACGCGACGGAGGACAAGGCGGAACGGAGGGACATCACGGCCTCATTTGGGGCTGGAGTAGATCGAAGCTACCGCCGTAGCGGGGTCAGAGCCACCGGCGCACCTGGCGGCGATAGGCGCGGTAGTCGTCGCCGAAAAGGGTTTCGAGATAAGCCTCTTCGCGGGCGATGACCGCCCGTTGCATGGTCACGAGGACCAGGGGCAATAGAAAGACCGGCCAGGCCGAGTTGACCCAGAAGGAGACGCCGAGATAGATCAAGGTGAACCCGAGATACATCGGATTCCTGGTGACCCGATATGGTCCGTCGGTGACGAGTGCGGTGGTCGGCTTCCAGGGTTTGGGGCTGGTGTTGGCCCGTCGGAAACTCAAGACGGCGGGAAACAGCACCATTCCGAGCACCAAGGCCCCGATCCCAATCGGCGCGCCCAGCCCAATTGGGAGAATCCGGAGCGGATGCCAGTGGTGAACCAGCAGGCCGATCGCGAGCGGAACGCCGTAGATGATCGGCGGGGGGACTCGAATCCCGGCCGTTCGGGCGGATGACGATCGGACATCGGGCATCAGGGTATCCTCACGGTGCTAGACACTGTAGCTCGTGTTCTTACTCCCGCCGGCGTTCCGCCGGAGCACGCCGCGTTCGACCAAGTCGTTGAGGTCTCGCTGCGCCGTCGGCACCGAGCACTTGCCGATCAGCGACCATTTCTTGGCCGTCAGGCTGCCCTCGAACCCATCCAGAAACCGGTTCAAGACCAGTTTCTGTCGGGGCGTGAACGGCTCCCGAGCCGAACGTTCCCAAAAATCCGCCTTGGCCAACACCGCGCCGGAGACCGTCTCAGCACCGTCGATGGCCCGCGACAGACAGCCAAGAAACCAGGCCAGCCACTCGGTGATGTCGAGGCCGTTCCTTTGAGTCCGCTCCAACAGGTCATAGTAGTGGGCTCGTTCTTTCCGGATCTGGCTCGACATGCTGTAAAACCGTTGCGGCGAGTCTTCCGATTGGGCCAGAGCTTGGTCGGCAACAGCCCGGGCAATCCGGCCGTTTCCGTCATCGAACGGGTGAATGGTCACGAACCAAAGATGGGCCAAGCCCGCCCGAAGCAAACCCTCGGGCTTGGTCCGGCGATTGAACCAGTCGAGGAAGCGGCTCATCTCCGCGGCCACCTTCGGCGCCGGCGGGGCTTGGTAGTGTACCCGTTCGCGCCCAAGCGGACCCGAGACCACCTGCATCGGGCCGTTGGCATCATTCCGCCAGGCACCGACCCGAACGGGACGAGCCCCCACATAGCCTGTAGGAAACAGGGCCGCATGCCACCCGAACAACCGTTTCGCCGTGAGCGGTGCGTCGTACCGCTCGGTCGCGTCGAGCATCATTTCGACCACCCCTTCGGTCCGGCGATCAGCCGCCGTGACGCTCGCCTCGGCGACGCCTAACCGCCTGGCAATCGACGATCGAACCGCCGCCCCTTCAAGGACCTCGCCCTCGATTTCGGAACTCTTGATCACGTTCTCGGTGAGCGAGGCAAGCTGAGCCTCCCGTTTGAGGTCGAAGCCAAGCCGGACCATGGTACCTAACAGGCGGCCCTGCTTTAGGCGGGCTGACGCCAATGGCACCAACAACGCGTCGACATCCCAACGGTATTTCGGCCAGCCTCGACACTGCCAGATGTACATATTTTCCTCACATTATGAGGAGAATATGTACTCCGACGACGAGAACCGCAAGGTATTCGCCTCATTCCGTGAGGCGAATCTAGTGGCCCGGCTCCATCTTCCAGAACGCGATCCCGCTGGCCTGTTGACCGACTTCCACCGTCCCGACATTGGCCAGCGCCACAAGATCATAGACGTCGACCTTGCCCGGGGCCGCCCCCACGCCTTCGCTACTCACGAACGCGTACCGAGAATCCGAACTGATGGCCACCCCGTGGCTCACAGTCGTCGAACTCTTGAACTGGGCCACGCTGGCCCCGGTTCCCAGATCAAACACCTGGAACGAGCTGCCTTGTTTCAGCGTCGCCACCAACAACTTGCCGTTAGGCGTCACCGCCAGGTTGTACACCCCGCGCCCGGTTGGGAATCGCCGGGTCACCGCCCATCCCGCCTGGTCAATCTCGAGGATCTCGTCACTCTTGTTGCAGGCGACATAGATCTTCTTGCCGTCCGCCGAGGGCTGGGCCCAGGTCGGGGAACAGCTGTTGGGCTTCATTTGATGCCGCATCCCTTGGTAACCCACATCGGCCGGGTCGACCGCGGGCTTTCCCGCTACCGTGGCGGTCGCCAGATGACCGCCCATTTCGCCAAGATCGCCCTTGTCGAGCGGGTGCTCGGCCCCCTTGGCGAGCGAAAATCGACGGGACACGGTGAAGGTCCGGGTGTCGATCTCGACCAACTGGTCGTCCATCATGCAGCCCGAATAATGGAACCGCCCGCTTGGGTCGATCCGGCTTCCATGCGGCATGGTACAGGTGACCACCCGGGCCACCTCAGTCCGAGTTGGGGTGTAGATGACCGACTGAGACGACGGGACCATGTCGCCGTGGAGATTGAAATTGGCGGAGATGGCGTAGAGTCCGTCCGGAGAGATATCGATCGACGCCGGGAAGTTCCCGAGCAGGGTCCCGGGACCAAGGAGGGTGTCGGGCCCCAGCGCATACCGCCAGTACTTCCCGTCGGGAAACCCGTGGCCCGTCGTCATATGGAGGTATTTGCCGTCGTGCGAAATCACCAGGCCGTGGGGGCCCTCCATCTCCGCGGCCATCTCGCCGACCGCAATCGTCTTTTCGACCACCGTCCCGGCCGGGCCGAACCGGATCCGGTAGATCGCGTCCGCCGATTCGGCCCCCACGTACACCCAATAGTTGGCCACCGGCTTGGGGGGCGCCGTCTGGGCAGCTAGCGGGCCGGCGGCCCCCGCCAGGAGTCCAACCACCATCGCCTTGCGTATCGGGCTATTCATCGGCATCGTTCCCTGTCTGTTCGGTCACATTGAACCCATGTTTTTCGACCCGGGGACCTGTCCCAATGAAACTAATCCGTTCCGTTGTGTTTGCCGCCCTGCCCCTCCTGGCCGTCGGCGCCCTCTCGGCCCAGGCTGGCCCGATCACCAAGCTGGCCGCCGAACCGGCGGAAGTGACCCTCAAAGCGGGCGACTCGGCCCGGGTCGTCGTGAAGGCCTTTGACGCCCAGGGCCGGGAGGTTCGCGACGCCACCGTGCGAGTCTTCGCCGCCCGGCGCGCTGTGGCCTTCAGCGACGGGATGGTTCGGGCGTTTCAGGCCGGGAAGCATTCCCTAATCGCCGTGGCTGAGCGGCCGGGAGCCTGCGGCGGCAGCGAGTGCGCGCCGCTCCAGCTCGAAATCCCGGTCACGGTGACCTGGCCGTCAATTGCCAAGCTCATGATGCTCACGGCGGCGGCTCGCCCGTACGCGGGCGCCACGATTCTGCACTCGGTCAAGGGAACCCACCCGGACGGCAGCCAGCGGCCCGGGCTCGTCCCGACCTGGAAGAGCTCCAATACGGCCGTTGCCACCGTCGACCGATTCGGCAACGTCCGCACGGTTGGGGCCGGCTCGGTCACGATTACGGCCGAGGCGGAGGGCGCCACCGCCAGCGTCTCCCATACGGTGGTGGCCGATCCGGTGACCTCGGTGGCCATCGGCATTCGCGACACCACGATTCGGACCGGCGACGTCCTCGAACTCACCGCCACGGCCCGCCGGGCCGATGGCCGTCCCGCTCCGGATGCGCCGATCAGCTGGAGCTATTCCTATGTACCCGCCGACACGGTCGGGCCCTCCGGGATGCCGGGCGGCGCCGGGATCGTTCAGTTCGGGCTCTTTACCGGTAATTACCCTGGCCGCTATACCCTGATCGCCCGGTCGGGCAGCCACTTTGCCGAACGGACCATTGAGGTCAAGGCCCGGGAGGCCAGGCGCCCGATCCTGATCACGAGCCGGGGCACGATCACCAACACCCACACCTCAGACCTGTGGCCGTGGACCGGCAAGGACGGTCGGGATTACGCCCTGGTCGGGACCTGGGGCGGCGACGGGTGGGCCCTGGTGTATGACATCACCGATCTCAACAACGTAGTTAAGACGGACTCGGTCAGGATCGATGCCCGCACCATCAATGACGTCACCGTGTCGCCCGATGGGCGCTATGGCGTGCTGTCGCGGGAAGGGGCATCGAACCGGGTCAACGGCGTCGTCATTCTCGACCTCGCGATTCCGGCCCATCCGAAGATTGCCTCGACGTTCAATCAGGAGCTGACCGGCGGCGTCCACAACATGTTCGCCACCAACGACTACCTGTTCGCGGTGTCGGGCGGGGCCAAGTATGTCATCATCGATGTGAAGGACATCACCGCTCCCAAATACGTGAGCGAGTACCGCCACCCGAACGCCAGGCTGCATGATCTGTGGGTCCACGACGGGATTGCCTACTCGGCCCAGGGCGGCGCCGGCACGGTCGTCGTCGATGTCGGGAACGGGAAGTACGGCGGCACGATCGAGAAGCCGAAACTGATCACGGTCTACGACGTCAACAGCGGGCACGAGATTTTCCCGTACGTGCAGGCCTCGACCGGCAAGACCTATCTCTTCATCGGCGACGAGGAGATGAACCGCTCCAACCGGGTGTGGGCCGGCACCAACTATCGCAACGAGATGACCACCCCCGGCGGCGTTCCCCAAACCTCGGCCGGCTTAGTCCATATCGTCGACTTCACTGACCCGATGAAGCCGAAAGCGGTGGGGCGGTATGAGATCGAAGACTTCGGGTCCCACGACATCATCGTCCAAGACGACATCCTCTATCAGGCGTTCTACGAGGGTGGGGTCCGGCTGGTCGACGTGTCGGGCCAGCTCCTGGGCAACTTGGCGCACCAAGGCCGCGAAATCGCGGTGTTCAAGCCGTACGATCCCAAAGGCTTCACGCCGAACGCGTCGTTCGTGATGAACGCGATGCCTTGGAAAGGGCACGTGCTCTTTACTGACTTCAACACCGGACTCTGGGCGGCTCGTCTGGCACCGAAGGCGCAACTGACGCCCTGATTCCTACTTCACCACGATCTCATCGGCAAAGATCCATGACGGCTGCCCCGCCCCCGCGTGTCCCGCGGGGAGCAGGCCCGACGAGACAGCGCCCACGAGGTTGGCGAAGCCGCCCTGGTCGGCTAGGGCAACCAGACGCAAGTGATCGACCCGTCCAGCGGCAGAAACGGCGGCTCGGCGAGGACCATGACCGGTTGCCGCGTCAACCCGACGGTCAATTTCCCGATGAAGACCCGGCGTTGCTGTTTAACCGGGTGCGCCTTCGGGCCGCAGCGATGGGTCGCCTCACCGAACGGGATCTTCCGGAGGACCGGGGCGCCCAGCTCGAGGACCGCCGGGATGATCCGCCCCTGTTTCGGATCGAGGATCGAGATCGTTTGGGGCGACGGCGTCGGGGAAACCAGGGCTCCGATCGCCGCGTCGAGGAAATGCGGTGGCAGCACGCCCAAGGGGGCGCGGCCCGCGACCGTCAAGCCAGCCTTGGCCGTGAATCGGTAGGTCGAAGCAGCAACCTCCAGCGTGCTGGAGTAGAACAGAGCGGCGTCATTCTCCGACACGTAGGTGAGGAACTCCGCAAAGTGATTGCCTGATCCACCGACGTGCATAACGGTGCGGATCCGCTCCCGGCCGACTGTGACATCCTGATCCCGCATCTCGGTCTCGCTCAACCGCTCGACCACCAGATCCCCATCAGTACCGGGGTTGACCGCGTAGCGCACCAGGGTCGCGAACGAACTCCGACCGGCGCCTTGGCGCACAATCGAGACCTCGATCCCGTTGAGCCGGGGGTAGTCCCACGAAAGCCCCACGTTGACCCGTTCCGGTTCGGCCCGGCCGGGACTCGAAACCGCCACTTGATCCTCACCCCTGCTGACCGGTTGACGAGCGGCATCGGCCAGGCTCTGGCGAACTTGGCGGTCGGTTCGATCGAGCATCTGACGAAGGTAATTGGCCGGTAGGGCGAACCCGATGTTCGCCACACCCGGGCCGGTCACGGTGGTGGTCACGATGCCGATGACGATTCCATCTTCGGTCGCGACCGGCCCGCCGCTATACCCAACCGAAACCGGGATTGAGATCTGGAGTAGATCGACTCCGTTGTCTGTGGTCCTGGCGCTCAGCAGACCATCCGCGACGGAAACCGCCAGGCCGAGGGGGCAGCCGACCGCGTAGAGCCGCTGCCCGATCCGAACGTCATCGGAGTGGCCGAGTTGCCCTGAGACGAGGGCGGATCCCTTGACCCGAATGAGGGCCAGGTCGAGGCTCGCATCGTATTCGATCACCCCGATAATATCGAGAAACTCACCAGTGAAGAGTCGGACCCGGCCGCCGGTTGCCCCTGCCAGCACATGGGCAGCGGTAGCCACCACGCCAGCCTCCGACACGACGACCCCGCTGCCGCGGCGAATCCCAGCCGCTCCCACCGTCTCAACCATCACGGTGGCCTCTCGCAAGGTCTCAAGCCTTTGCGTCGCCGACAGTTGAGGCGGCAGCATGACCGCCAGCATCGCTCCAAACACTCGGATTGCGATCCCGCCTTCTGCCCCCATCCGAACCGCCTAACCCTATGGTGTCCCCAAGCCCGAGCAGTAGATTGGACTCACAGTACGTTGCTGCCCCCACGGGGAACCCACGTGGCTCTCACATCCGACCCACCGCCCGATCCTGATCAACCCGCCCATCGGGTTGAGGGGCCCCGGCCCGCCCCGCCGGGTGGGTACCTCCTCCAGACGATGGGTGGCGTTTCCGTGGGGTCCGGAATCGGCCGCGAGGCGAGCTTCGTGGTCCAGCCAAAGCGGTTGGCGCTGCTGATCTACCTGGCGCTTGCCGAAACCCATCGGCTTCGCCGCCGCGACTCACTCGCCGGCCTCTTCTGGCCCGACTTGGACGCCGATCATGCTCGGGCCGCCTTGAGCGAATCGCTCCGCTATCTCCGTCGGACCCTCGGCGACGAGGTGGTCCTCCACCGGGGCAGTGAAGAGGTCGGTACCAACCCCGCCTTGCTGACGTGTGACGTGACGGCGTTCCGTGAAGCGTGCAGCGCCGAGCGAGCGGCCGAGGCGCTCAACCTCTATCGAGGTCCCTTCCTCGATGGGTTCTTCATCGGACATGCGGCGGCCGAGTTGGAGGATTGGGTCACCGAAACCAGAACCCGGCTGGCCACCGAGGCAAATCGGATGGCGTGGTTGGAGTCGAGGCGATGCGAGCTCGGGGCCGACCCGGCCAGCGCGCTTCGACTGGGGCGCTGGGCCCTCGAACAGCAACCGATGGACGAGGCGGCGGTCCGGCGGCTAATCAGCCTCCACGACCGAATCGGGGATCGAACCGGCGCCTTATCGGTCTACGACGCCTGGGTCCGGCAAGTCCAGGAGGCGTTCAACGCCGAGCCGGCACCGGAAACCGTCGCGCTGATCGACGCCGTCAAGGCCCGGACCCTCCCCCACCGGGGTGGGGTGCGACAGGCCCCGGCGTTCGATTTGCTGGTACCCGACCCGCCGGCCTCGGAG
>JAYVJS010000642.1:0-2896 GCA_043769075.1 Gemmatimonadota bacterium
CCGCCGTCGGAGGAAGCGAACAGGCCGCGCTCGATATTGGGGCCGTAGGGATGGCCGAGGACGGCAACCAGGAGCCGGTTCGGATCACGAGGGTCGACGGCGATCTGAGGAATCTGTTGTCCGTCGCGAAGGCCTCGGTGCTCCCAGGTCCGGCCGCCGTCGGCCGAGCGGTAGATCCCGTTGCCGGTGGACAGATCGGGGCGTTGGAGGCCCTCACCGCTGCCGACGTAGATCACCTCAGGGTTCGAGGGAGCGATCGCGATTGCCCCGACCGAACCGGTGGATTGTTGGTCGAATATCGGGGTCCAGGTTCGGCCGAAGTCGGTGGTCTTCCACACCCCGCCGTTGACGACCCCGATGTAGAACACGTTCGGCTTGCTGGGAATCCCAACGGCGGCTTTGGTCCGGCCGGCGCGAAACGGCCCGATGTCGCGCCAAGTGAGCCCGTTGAGGAGGCTTTGGTCGATGCCCTGGGCTTGGACCGGACCCACTTGCAAGAACAGCCCGATGGCCAAAAGAAATGGAGCACGAACGAGCATAGGAACTCCTCAATCACGGCGGTGAAGGCCGCAAACTAGCCGGACGGGTGCTGGATTCTGTAGGCCATTCCCGTCTAGGATTCGAAATGAGTCCGGTTCTGAAACAAAGCCGATGGCTGCTCTCGGGTGTCCTGTTGGGCTACGGCCTTTGGATCATGCGAACGGCCGACGGCTACCACTTTCTCGATGACGTCGATCTGGCCATTCACGAAACCGGCCATTTGGTCTTCGGGTGGGGTGGCGATGTCATCACGGCGTTGGGTGGCACCCTGTTCCAGTTGATCGTGCCATTGGCGTTCGTCGGGTACTTTGTCCGAGCCCGTGACTGGCACGCCGCCACGGTGCCGCTGTGGTGGGTCGGGCAGAACGGTTGGAACATTGCCCGTTACGTCGCCGACGCCCGGGCCCAGGAACTGCCATTGGTCGGCGGCGGCGAGCACGACTGGGGTTTCCTGTTGGCGGAGTGGAATCTCCTCGGCGCCGACCTGACGATCGCTCGATGGATTCGGGTGCTCTCGTTCATTGTGATGGTGGGCTCGGCCGTGGCGGGATGGTGGGTGCTCCAGCGAACCCGAAGTGAGGCCGAAGATCCTGCTTGATGACCTTCCCCATTGCGTTGCGCGGCAACTCGGCCACCAGCCGAATCTCTTTGGGGACCTTGTAGGCCGCGAGTCGTTCCTTGAGCCAAGCCCGAAGCTGGTCGGGTGTCGTTTGGGCTCCGGCCGAGAGGACGACGACCGCGCCGATCCGTTCGCCCAAGTCGGGGTCGGGAATCGCCACGACGGCACAGTCGGTCACCAGCGGATGTTCGCGGGCTAATTCCTCGATTTCCAGGGCGGAAATCTTGTAGCCGGCCGACTTGATGATGTCGACACTCTCCCGGCCAAGGATCCGGTAGTATCCGTCTTCGACCACGGCCACATCCCCAGTGGCGAACCATCCGTCCTTGAAACTCCGAGCCGTTTCCTCGGGTCGGCCCCAATATTCGCGAAACACTTGGGGGCCCCGGATCTCGATCTGACCTGGGTGCCCGTCGGCCACGACAGAACCCTGCTCGTTCACCAGCCGGACCTCGACATCCGGAAGGGGCTGGCCGACGGTGCCGGGCCGACGCTCGCCGCGGATTGGGTTAGCGAGGGCCATGCCGATTTCCGTCATGCCGTACCGCTCCAAGAGCCGGTGCCCGGTGAGGGTCTCCCAGCGAGTGAGAACGCCGATGGGTAGCGCCGCCGATCCGGAAAGCATGAGACGGAGGCCCCTGGCCCCGGTCGACCATCGGGCTTGAGTCGCGGGGTCGGCGGCGTCCCAGGCCGCAATCAGCCGGTGGTAGATGGTGGGCACCGCGGTAAAGAAGGTGATCTCGCCGGAGGCCAGCCGGTCCCAAGTACGGGCTGGGTCGCCGGGATCGAGAAACTCGACGCAGGCGCCGACCCACAGGGCGCAGCTGAGGGCGTTGATGATGCCGTGAATGTGGTGGAGCGGCAAGACGTGCAAGCTGCGATCGGAACTGGTCCATTCCCACGCTCTGGCCAGGGTCGCCACTTGGGCGGTGAGACCTGATTCAGTGGTGATGACCCCCTTCGGCCGCCCGGTGGTGCCGCTGGTGTAGACCATGAGGACCGGGCGATCTCGGTGCTCGGCGTTGGGGGCTCGGCCCTCGGCTTGGGGGGGGAGTTGGCGGCCGAGGGCGGAGAAGGCGATTTCGCGAGCTTCGGCGAGGGGGCGGAGGCGGTCGGCGAATTCGGGCGTGGTGATCAGGAGGCCGATCTTGGCGTCGTCGAGGATGTACTCGATTTCGCGGGCCGGGTGGCTCACGGCGAGGGGAACGGCGATGGCGCCGGCGCGCCAGATCCCGTGCTGGATGGCGACGTAGTCGAACCCGGGTCGGGTCAGGAACGCGACCGCTGGAGCCCCAAGCACGGCGGTGGCCACCTGGTCCGCGGCGGCATCGAGCTCAGCATAAGTGGTGACCCGGCCGCCTTCAGTAAGGGCTGGGAGGGCACCGAATCGGGCGAAGTCGAACATCGGCGAAAGCTTGAGAATTCTGATTGGCTTCGCAAGGACTCTTGCGGGCTCCCCTAGATGTGTAGATTAGAGCCACATGAATCCAACTCCAGTCGTGCTCTACGGCGAGCGGGTCCGGCTCGAGCCACTCGATCATCGTCATGCGGACGAGCTCCTGGACCAAGCCCAGAATGATGAGATCTGGCGCTACATGCCGGTCCCGCGGCCGACCTCGCGGGCGGATATCGAAAACCAAATCGACAAGGCGTGGAAGGCGGCGTCTGAGGGGTTGGAGGTTCCCTTTGCCGTCATCGACGTGAAAACGGGGCAGGCCGTGGGCTCGACGCGGTATC
>JAYVJS010000643.1:0-2180 GCA_043769075.1 Gemmatimonadota bacterium
TGGAGAACGTCGCCGCAAATCGCGACCTTGAGCCCGTCGATCCGGCCGAATTTGTCACGGAGGGTGAGGAGATCGAGGAGGCCCTGGGTGGGATGTTCATGGGTCCCGTCGCCTGCGTTGATCACGTTCGATCGGATCCGCTCGCCGAGGAATCGGGCCGCCCCGCTGGCGTGATGCCGGATCACCACCATATCGATCCGCATGGCCTCGAGATTTCGGGCCGTGTCGACGAGCGTTTCGCCTTTGGAGAGCGAGCTGCCTTGGGCCGCGATGTTGACGGTGTCGGCCGAGAGCCGTTTCTCGGCGAACTCGAACGAAACCCGAGTCCGGGTTGAGGCTTCGAAAAAGAGGTTGACGATGGTCTTGCCGCGGAGGGCCGGCACTTTCTTGATCGATCGCTCGCTGACTTCTTTGAAGGGCTCGGCCGTGTCGAGGATCATTCGGATCTGATCGGCCGACAGCGGTTCGAGCCCGACGAGGTCCTTCCCCAGCGGGGCGGTCATGGGGCCCGGACCAGGTTCACGGCGTCGCGGCCGTCGCGTTCGGTGACCAAGACGTCGACCCGGTCGTCGGGTCCGGTAATGAGGGTCGTGCCGACGATGTCCGCTTGAATCGGGAGTTCCCGCCCCCCGCGGTCGACTAAGACACACAGGAGGGTCCGACGTGGCCGACCGAAGTCGGCGAGTTCATCGAGCGCCGCTCGAATGGTCCGGCCCGTGTAGAGCACGTCATCAACGATGACGACGGTCTGGGCATCGAGTTCGTGGGGGAGCTTGGTCTCGCCGACGACGGGACGGGCTCCAATTGACTGGAGATCGTCGCGATACAAGGTGATGTCGAGTTTTCCAAGCGGAATCGGGCGGCCTTCGGACCGTTCAATCAGGCCGGCAAGGCGATGGGCCAGTTCAACGCCTCGCCGCTGGATCCCAACCAGGACGAGATCCTCGATTCCCTGACAGCGTTCGACAATTTCGCTGGCCATCCGCGCTAGGGCGCGGCTCATAGCGCGTTCGTCGAGAATCTGGCTGGTGGTGGGCATCCCGAGCGGTCAAGCTAAGTGCCCAGCTTGGGCTCCGCAACGGGGGGCGTGACCCGGGTTGCCCGGGCCCGGATGACCCGGGCCGCCAACAGAACGCCGAGGATGACTCCATACCGAAGCGGCTCGGTGAGGTCTTTCTTGACTAACCAGAAGAAGTGGAGGACGCCAAGCCCAGCGGCCAGGTACACAAACCGGTGGAGCCTTTGCCATCGTTTGCCGCCCAGTCGGCGGATCGCCGCCGCGGGCGACGTGATGGCCAACGCGGTGAGGATCAGCAACGCCGAGAAGCCGATCAGGACCCAGGGGTGCTTTACGATGTCTTCAGAGATCTCGGCGACCGACAGCTGATGGTCGAACACGGCATAGATGAGGAAGTGGACGACGGCGTAGAAGAAGGCGAACAATCCGAGCAGTCGTCGCAAACGAACCAGGCCGTTCATGCCCGTGAGCCACCGGGCCGGCGTGATCGTGAGAGTGACCAACAGGATAATCAGGGCCGAGAGCCCGGTGGTGTGGGTCAGGGTCTTGACCGGGTCGGGGCCAAGGTCGCTCTGGACCAGCCCGGTGATGAGCCAGGCCGCGGGGACGAGGCACCCGACCCACGCCACCGGCTTGAGCACCCAGCGGATCACCTGCGGCTCGCGGATCGGCACTCAGTAGTTCGCGCGGAGATCCATTCCCGAGTACAAACCGGCCACCTGGTCCGCGTAGCCGTTGAACATCAGGGTTGGGCGCTTGAGAAACTCCCCGATCCGGCGTTCTGACTTTTGGGACCACCGCGGGTGAGAGACCGTCGGGTTGACGTTGGCATAGAACCCATACTCCGAGGGTCCGGCGATGTTCCAGGTCGTCTTCGGCATCACTTCCACGAACCGAATCCGAACGATGCTCTTGCCTCCCTTGAACCCGTATTTCCACGGCACCGTTAGGCGAATCGGGGCTCCGTTCTGGCCCAGCAGGGGCTTCCCGTAGATCCCGGTGGAAAGCAGAGCCAAGGGATGCATGGCCTCGTCAAGCCGGAGGGCTTCGACATAGGGCCAATCGAGAACGCCGCTGGATTGGCCCGGCATCTGCTTGGGATCGTACAGGGTGGTGAACTCGACAAAGCGGGCCTTCGGTCCAGGCTCGAGTTTTTTGACCA
>JAYVJS010000644.1:0-10371 GCA_043769075.1 Gemmatimonadota bacterium
CGCAATACTACGCCGTTACGCCGCTCTATCCGTTAGCCAAAACGCTGGCCAACATCAATATCGATGGCCTCAATCTCAATGGTCGGACCAAGGATCTCACGGTGATCGGGTTGGGAGCCTCGGAGCTTGATGACTACATCCGGGACGCGGCCGCCCTCCAAAGCCGGGTGATTCGGGCTGATCCGGAGTCAGAAAAGGGCTATTACTACCGGTCGGATCACTTCAACTTCGCCAAACAAGGGGTGCCGGCGTTGTACGCCGAGGGAGGCGTGGACTACATCGGGCAACCGGCCGACTATGGGATCAAGGCGCGGGAGCAGTACGTCGCCGAGGACTACCACAAGCCCTCGGATCAGGTCAAACCGTTTTGGAAGCTCGATGGCGCGGTGGAGGACTTGCGATTGTTGTTGACGGTTGGGTACTGGGTGGCGGAAGCCAGCCGGTTTCCGGAGTGGCGGCCGGGGAATGAGTTCCGGGCCGGCCGGGAGAAGCAACTGGGCCGCTAGAGCGCGGCGGCGGTCTTGGGTGCCTCGGTGATGGCGACGGTGGCGCCCCGGTTGACCAGGATCCGAACGTTGTTGCTCTTTGGGTCGATCGGCAGCATGAAGAACGTGTTGCCCAGTGGGGGGAATCGATTCGACATTCCCACGATCGTTTCGCCGTCTTCGAACTTAACGGCCACTTTGCGGCCGCCAACCAGCCTGGGGTCGCCCGGGGTTGGGTCGGTGGCCTCGTTGTGGGCCGGGTTGCCGGCGGGGTCCTTGACGAAAAACAGGGCCTTCAAGTCGATGAACCGAACTTCGACCACCTTCTGATCGGCTCCCCGAATGTGGCAGGTCTTTTTGGTCGGATCGACGTTGAGGCTGGTACCCTTCATGGTGGTACCGTCCCTGAATCGGGCGACAACGTGGTTGGTGATCATGGCTCTTGCCGACGCATGTCCCGTGCCCGACTAGGGGTTGGCCAGCGGCCGACCGGAGTCACTGGACCGGAGTCGTTAACTAATTGTGAGGTAATATGTTAGGTAGGGAGACTTGGGTAGGTGTCTGGGTGGCTTTTGGCGGTTTTGTTTTGGCTGCCGGGGTTGCCGCCCAGTCCCCTGCAGGTGGGAGTCGCGTTTCGCCCTCCGGGCTTGGGGAGCTCAAGTTCCGGATGGTCGGCCCCACTCGGGGCGGCCGGGTGACAGCCGTGGCGGGTATCGCTGGGCAGCCGGGTACCTTCTACATGGGAAGTACCGGGGGTGGGGTCTGGCGAACGGTCAACTCGGGGATCAGCTGGGAGAACGTCTCGGACGGCTTCTTTGCGACGCCATCGATCGGTTCGATCGACGTGGCCGATTCGGATCCCAACACGATCTTCGTAGGCACCGGCTCTGACGGGATTCGAAGCAACGTCATTGGCGGTCGGGGAGTGTACCGGTCGACCGACGCGGGCGCGACGTGGCGGTTGACCGGTCTCGAACGGACTGGGCAGATCGGTGCGGTGGTGGTTCACCCGACCGATCCGCGGGTGGTGTTCGTTGCCGCGATCGGACAGGCTTTCCAGCCGAACGCCGATCGGGGTGTCTACCGGACGACCGATGGCGGTGCGACGTGGCTCCAGGTGCTGTTTGTATCCGATTCGACCGGGGCGGCGGATATCGAGTTGGCGCCCGACAATCCTCGGGAGGTCTACGCCACGATGTGGCGAGGGGAGCGGAAGCCCTGGACCATTATCAGCGGGGCGCGAGAAGGCGGGATCTACAAGAGCAACGATGGGGGCGACACTTGGACCAAGTTAGGCGGGGGACTACCAGCCGGATTGTTCGGCAAGGCGGATCTCGCCGTATCGGCCGCTGATCCGAATCGAGTCTATGCGTTGATTGAGGCCCCGGTAGGCGAGGGGGGCGTATACCGGAGTGATGATCGTGGCGCTACTTGGCGGCTGATGAGCACCCAGGCATCGCTGCTCGACCGCCCGTTCTACTATACCAACCTCGACGCCGATCCAACCAACGCCGACCGGTTGTTCGTGAACTCGACCAGTTTCTTCGTGTCGCCCGACGGGGGTCGGAGCTGGCAGCGGCGGCCGGTTCCCCACGGCGACAATCACGACATGTGGATCAATCCGAAGAATCCGAAGATCTGGATTCAGTCGAATGACGGCGGCGCCAACGTGACCCAAGACGACGGGGTCAGTTGGTCGACCCAGTTGAATCAGCCGACGGCCGAGCTGTATCAGGTGGCGGTCGACGACGCGACGCCCTACTGGATCTATGCCGGGCAGCAGGATAATTCGACGATCGCGGTGCCGAGTCTCCCGCCCTACACGTGGGGGGTCGATCAGCCGGCGGCGTTGTGGAGGCAAATCGGCGGCTGCGAAACCGGGCCGGCGATCCCGAAACCCGGCGATCCGGCGATTACCTACTCGAACTGCAAGGGGCAGTTCGGGGTGTACAATCACCGGACTGGGCAGGAGCAGGTGTACTGGGTGGGGGCTCGGGATCTCTACGGCCACAATCCCAAAGACATGCGCGACCGGTTCCAGCGAGTCAGCCCGATTCAGGTGTCGCCCCACGCGCCGTATCCGGTGTATCACGCCTCGCAGTACCTGTATCGGACCGACAACGAGGGCAAGACCTGGAATCGGATTTCGCCCGACCTCACGGCCAACGGGCCGCAGGGTCAGGTCCTTTCCGGCACCCCGATTACCAGGGACATTACCGGTGAGGAGTACTACAGCACCATCTACGCGGTCCAGGAATCACGCCTCGAGCGGGGTGCAATCCTGGTCGGGGCCAACGACGGCCCGGTGCACATCACCCGGAACGGCGGGGCCACATGGGCCAAGGTGACACCGGCCGATTTGGCGCCGGGCGGCCGGATTCAGAACGTCGAGTGGTCGCCGCATCGTCGCGGCAAAGCGTATTTCGCGGCCTATCGGTATCTGTTGGGCGATTGGCGGCCCTACATTTACCGGACCACCGACTACGGCAAGACGTGGGTCCGCCTCACGTCGGGTAGCAATGGGATCCCGGCCGACTACCCCACCCGGGTCGTCCGGGAAGATCCGAGTCGAGAAGGCTTGCTCTACGCCGGCACTGAGTTCGGGCTCTTTGTCTCGACCGATGACGGCGGGACCTGGCAGCCGTTTCAGGCCAATCTGCCGGTGTCTCCGGTGACCGACATTGTCATCCACCAAAAGGACCTGGTCCTCTCGACCATGGGCCGTTCGTTCTGGGTCCTGGACGACCTCTCTCCGCTCCAACAGATCGATTCGGTTGACCGGGCCCAAGTTGGGTTTTTGTTCGTGCCGCGGCCGGCCGTCCGGCTCCGATATGCGGTTGGGCCCCGGGAGTCCGCCGAAGCAGCGTATCCTCCCCCCGGCACCTACTTCGACTACTTCCTTGGCGTGGCCTCCAGTGCCGAAGTCCGATTGGAGATTCTCGATCGGTCGGGTCAGTTACTCCGAGCGTTCACGAGCGAGGCCCCGGCCGATAGCGCCGAGGTGCCGGCGCAAAATGCTATGAGGCGGTTTGAAGTCGCCAAGCTCGGCGGGGAGCGGCTGTCGAAGTCGGCCGGTCATCATCGGTTCCGGTGGGACTATGCCTTGGCGGGGCCGTGGGATCCGAATTCAGCGCGGGCCGGCCGGGGTGGGCCTTGGGTCGCACCAGGCGGGTACCAGGTTCGGCTAACGGTTGGCGCCTGGTCTTCGACCCGGCCGTTCCGGGTCCTGCCTGATCCGCGGCTCACCAAAGAAGGCCTGACGGTATCCGACTATCGGAATCAGCTTGCGACGGCACTGGCCGCCCGCGATTTGGTGAGCGCGGTCAGGGAGTTGATCGCCAAGATCGCGGTGCGACGGAAGACCGACGCCAGCCCGCAATTGGCCGGGTTGGCGGGCACCCTTACCGCAGCGCCGGGCCGCTACCCGACGCCACGGCTGGTGGAACATGCCGACTATCTCTATCGGATGACCCAGAGTGCCGATCAGCCGCTCGGCCGCGATGTGACCGAGCGATTGGTTGAGCTCAAAGGCCAGTTGGCCAAAGCCGAGGCGGCGTTCAAGGCTCTCACGCCCTGAACTCCGGGCCCCTACTTCATTCCGATACCGTGGGGGCGGGCGGGACCGGTCGCGAACGCCGTGTTGAAGTCGACGATCTGGAACTTTGAGTCGACGCTCAGTCCGCCCATTCGGACGTTGAGGACCCGGACCTTGTGGTCGCCCTCGAAATGGATCTTGCCGAAGTCGTCCTGGTCAAGGAAATAGTCGGTGATAACGAGACGGCGGTCATCGTGGGTAAGGTGAATCGAGTGAGGCCCCGTGTCGAGCCCCAAGTTCACGATCGACAGCTGTTTGAAATGGCTTCGGTCGGTGATGTCGAGCATTCCCACCTGGCCGGCCTGAAACGATCCGAAAATGAGCCGTTTGCCGTTCCTTGGCATCGCGAGCAACTGGGTCATGCCCCCGCGGACCGGGACCTCGACGTGGGGCACAATCGTTTCGCAATCGAATGATTGCACGAAACTGCCATCGGTTGGGTCGACCGTATAGACGAGCCCGCTGAACATGTTGGCGGTCACCGCCCGGCCGCGAGGGTCTCCGGGAATCAATTTCACGTCCATCGTCCCGGCCTCGTCGGGTAGGAAAACGGAGCGGACGATCCGGCGTTCCCGGAGGTTCCAGAAGCGAAGTGAGCTGCGAAGCTCGACAGGACCGGACCAGGCGTTGAGGGTCGTGACCGGATTGATGAAGTCGCTCGTCACCAACTGATTCCGTTCGAAGTCGGCGTCGATCCCGTGGGGATTGAACTTGCCGTCGGCCGGCATGGAACGGGGCCACTCCGCGACCAGCTTGAGGTTCCGGTCGAATTCGACCACTCGGCCGCCGGCACCACCGGTGGCTGAACCCATGTTCGTGACCAGGAACCCACCTGCCGGCAGCGCCAGGAAGTCGTCGGTGATGCTCGAGTTGGGGGCCTTGGTCGAGCGGAGGAACTTGGGGTGGCGCGCGTTCGAGATGTCGAAAAAGAAGATGTCGTTTTGGCGCTTGAGGACGCTGAGCAGGCCGCCGCAGGCCAGGATCTTCTGGTCGGCCGAGGTGTGGCAGTGATGGGGCTCGTTGCCGATGTTGCCCGGAGGCGGAAGCGGCACGGTCCGCAACACCTTGCCGTAGTCGCTCGACTTGGTGTCAAAGTCGATGACCGCCAGGAAGTCAGGCGACTGATGATCTTGGTCGCTGGCCCAGACATACAGCGTCTTGGGGTCCTGGCTGTGACGGTGTTCGGACTCGCCGTCGTCGTCCTTTGAGAACGCCGCGCCGCTCGCTGCCTCTTCGATCGGGGCGGTGACGTCGGTTGCCTTCTTGCAGCTCGTTGCCGCGCTTGCCAGGGCCACCGCGATGACGGCGGACGCCAGGGCTATGCTCCATTGCGTGCGCATCCTGCCTCCGGGGTTGAGATGGAATTACGGGTCTCATCTCTGGATGCGTCGTTTGCCGGGCGACTTGGACATTGTGCTGTCTGGGGAGGTCCGTTCGGCGGTGTACCGGGCGGCATCGGCGTCGCGACCCTGGGCGTGATAGAGTTTGGCGAGCCGGTCGAGCAGGTTGTCCCACCGTTTGGCCTCATCTTTACGCCGCGGAACCAGGATTCGGTAGGCTTCCAGTAATTGGGTCTCGGCTTCCGGGTACCGGCGCAGCTCGGTGAGGCAACGGCCGATGTCACTCAGGGTGCTGCCGATGATGGGGTGGTCTGGCGGCAGCTTAGCCCGGCGAATGACGAGGGCTTCATTGAGATAGGTCAGCGCCTTCCGGTGGTCGTTCCGCTCGTGCGCGACCCCGCTCAGGTTGCCATCGGCGCTTGCGACCAGCGGATGGTCCGGTCCGACCGTTTGGATCAAGAGCAGACGGGCTTCTAGGAACAGACTGTCGGCTTCGTCCGTGCGGCCCAATCGGAGCAGGGAAAGGCCCCAGTTCAGCAGGCCGGTGGCAACGCCCGGGTGCTTCGGGCCGAAAACGGCCCGTCGCATGGCGACGGTCTCGCGAAGGAGAGGTTCGGCCGTCGCGAAGTCGCCTTTCGTTTGCAGCGCCGCCGCCACATTGTTGATTGCAACGGCAATCTGGGGATGAGGTGATGGCAGCCTGGCCCGGCGAATAGCGAGGCATTCCCTGAGGAGGCGGAGCGCCTCCTCGTGTCGCCCCAGGTCGGACAATGCGTTGCCGAGAATCTCCGCGACGGTCGCTACTTCAGGGTGGTCGTTGCCCAGCGCGGCCCGTTGGAGGCCTAACGCCCGTCGCAAGAGTGGCTCGGCGGCATCGAGTTTTGCCTGCCTGGCCAAGGCATGGGCGAGATTCGTTAGGCTTTCGGCGACTCGCTGGTCGGTGGGGCCGTACTCCGCTTCCGCCGTCGCGACTGCCTGACGGTACCAGGCCTCCGCCTCGGCGAACTTCCCCTCAGCCACCAATACGTTTCCAAGAGCATTGAGGGCGAGGATACGCGCCGGTCCTTGACCGACCGAATCCAGGGCGAGTGCCGCAACGCTCTTCTGAAACAGCGCTTTCGCCTCGGGGTACTTGCCTAAATCAAGCAAGACCAGGCCGAGGTCCGTTTCACTCGAGGCCGTCGCCGCGGGGTCGGCCGGAATTTCCCGGTGGCGGATGGCGACGGCGTGTTCGAGCAGGGGGCGGGCCGACTCTTGCTGGCCGAGATTTCGATAGGCCTTCCCAAGAACGGAAAGCAGTCTGGCTTGGAGCAACGGTTGGTTGGTGAGCTCCTTGTCAACCTTCGCGGCCCCTTGATCGAGGAACGCTCGGATCCGTAGCGTGTCTCGCCGGTCGGCACTACTCGCGTAAGGGTCAGGGGCCTTGAAGAGATCTTCCAGAAACGTCGACACTTGAACGGCGACGTCGCGCTCCCGCTTGATTGTGGCGGCTGAGCGAACCGAGACCACCGCCACGGTGACCAGCGCCGCCGCGAGGGCCGCTGCCGCGGCCACCCCAACGCGGTGGCGGCGCAGAAATCGACCGGCGAGGTAACCAAAGGTCTCGGGTCTCGCTTCCACTGGAAAGCCAGCGCGGTGGCGTTCGAGGTCGTCTCGGAGGTCTGCAACCGACCCGTAGCGTCGCTCCGGCTCTTTGCGGAGGGCTTTGAGCACGATGCTATCGAGGTCACCGGCCAGTTGGGCCGGTGGCACCGGTGCCGTCGCCCCCACTTTCGCGCGGGACTCGGGATCTCTACTCGCCACGCTCGGTGGGGAGGGATCGCGCTCACAGACCGCCCGATGGAGGTCGATGGCCGGGACGAATTGGAATGGCCGAAACCCGACCAGCAGTTCGTACAGTAAGACACCAAGGGCGTATTCGTCGGTAGCGGTGGTAATGGCGCCACCGAGGAACTGCTCGGGGGCGGCGTGCTCGGGCGTGAGGAGAAGCAACTCGCCGGTCGTCGAGGGGGCGAGGCTGGCGCCGTCGGCGTCGATCAGCTTGGCGATTCCGAAATCGAGGAGCCGGACCTCACCGTGCTTGGTGACCAGGATGTTGCTGGGCTTGAGGTCGCGATGGACAATCAGGTTGGCGTGGGCGAACCGGACGGCGTCACACACCGTTTCGAACAATACCAGCCGCTGGTCGAGGCCGAGTTGGTTGTCCGCGGCGTACGTCGTGATCGGCGATCCGTCGACGTACTGCATCACCAGGTACGGTTGGCCGGAATCGGTTACTCCGCCGTCGAGCAGGGTGGCGATGTTCGGATGCTCGAGTCGGGCCAGGATCTGGCGTTCAAGACGAAACCGGCGGCGGAGCTCGTCGGTTCCCTGGCCGGGGCGAACCAGCTTGATCGCGACTTGCTGACTGTATTGGTCGTCGATCCTCGTGGCTCGATAGACCTCGCCCATCCCGCCTTGGCCAATCAGCTCCTCGAGGCGATAGGCGCCGACTCGGCGGCCAGCCAGCGCTCCTGGCGTACCCCGTCCGGGGAATCCGGTCACCAGGTGATCGGGATCGGTGGTGCCACCGGCTGCGAAGTGGGCCGCGATGACCGCCTCAAGTTCCGCCCGCATCGTTGGGTCGTCTCGGCACGCCTGGTTCAGAAATGCCGACCGCTGTTCTGCGGGAATTTCGAGAGCTTCGTGGAAAAGGGATTCGAACCGCTGCCAGGTGTTGGGTTGCATCATCGGCCTGCCTCCTGAGTAAAGCGCGAGATCTGGACCGAAAATAGGACATTGAGCCTGATGTCCAGATTCGACGTGACTCGGCGCACTTGATGGTACCGGGCCGATCGATTCGCGGTCGGCCTTCACCCCCGGTCCCATGAGGAGGCCAAGCTATGAACCTGTTACACCGATCAATCGCATCCGTCGGCGTGCTCAGCGCCCTCGCGACCCTCGCGGCCGCTGTGCCCAACCCAGGCGAGCCGACTGTGACGTTGACGCCGACCGCGCTCGGTTGCGACATCACGGTCCGCGCTCACAACGCCAGCAACAGCTCAGTCACCATCGATCTCGAAGACAGCGAGGTCAAGGTCAAGAACGGCCTGTGGAGCAAGCTCAACCAGGGCGGCAACTGGGTCGTCGGCGCCAATGGGTCCCAGGAATCGAAGGTCGTGTCGTTGGATCTCGGTTGCAGCTTCGACCGGCAGTACAAGTTCCTGATGCGGGCCGGGAGCAACGAGAAGTACATCTATTTCCCCGACGGGAATGGGTTCACCGAAAGTAAGTCGCTGGGCCTGGCCGACGTCGGCCGTCACTTCAAGTAATCGGACCCCTTGAGAGCTCCTGCCGGGCGCTCCGCCCGGCAGGCCTGCTAGTCGCCATCCAGCAACTCGCGGCCCATTTCCTTTCGAAGCCAGGCTCGCGCCACCATCCAATCGCGTTGGACCGTCTTGAGCGACACGCCCAGGCTGTCGGCGGTTTCCTCGAGAGTCAGATTGCCGAAAAAGCGCCGTTCGACGACTTCGGCGGCTCGGGGACTGGAGCGCGCCAAGCGATCGAGGGCGTCGTCCAGGGCCACCAATTCGTCGACCGCGGTGTCGTTGATCAGCGGTTCGATCTCGTCCAGGGGAATGGCCACTTGGCCGGAACCTCGTTTAGCCCGTTTGCGAGCCCGGGCGTGATCGATCAGGATCCGGCGCATTGCCTGAGATACGATCGCGAAGAAGTGGCGCCGGTCCTCGGGCGCCAGGGTCTCTCGGTCGGCGAGTCGAACGTAGGCTTCGTGGAGGAGGGCCGTCGGGCTCATGGTATGACCCGTTACCTCCCGCGCGAGCTGACCCCGAGCCACGGCTTTGAGCTCGTCGTAGATCAGGGGGAACAACTGATCCAGCGCCTGCGGTTCGCCCGCGCGGAGCTGGGTCAGCCAGTGGGTGATGGGGCCTTTGGTCATACCGCCCGCCTGCTCAATGCTCTTCTTAACTACCGCGATGGGAGCTTCGATGCAAGTCGGCAGGTTGTGGCAGCCTTCAGGCGTGCGGCCGGGTCATCTGAAGCTCTCGCCACGGACTCCGTCCGACTTGTCGCGCTTGAGGATCGGTAGCCACGACGCGCCACCGGAGCTTGCCGGCGGGAACCCTGGCTGCCAGCCAGGGTGGGGCTCGATACGCCGTAACGCCTCGGGGCAGGAGTGCGGCGAGAATCAGCTTTCCGTCATGGTCTTGAATTTCGAGGCGGTGCTGGGTGGCCTCATTCCCGGCCTCCCAGGTGAACAGAAGCGGCATCGAGTCAAGCTGGACGTGTTCGGTTGCCGGGGTCAGCAGCCGGATGGTACTGGGAGACAACTCGGCCGCCCCAGACTCCTGGCCGCTCCCGACGAAGTAGCGAAGGGCGGGCATCGGAAACCCGGCCACCGCGCCGGCACTGATGACCCCTGATCCGGCCCCGACGGCTCCTAGGTTTGAGTCTCCCTCCTTGTCGCTCGAGGTTTCGACTCGGAGCAACACATAGTAGACCCCCTCGGCGGCGGTGGGCAGCCGGTTCGGGTCGGGGCCGGGGAGATCAATCCGGCCGACCGGTGGAAGGAAGACGTTGAACCGATTGAGCTGGGTGTAGCGTTTTTGAGTACCCCTCCGCTCTGAAGGAAGGGTGGCCTCGGTCAGCAGATCCTCGGTCGATGGCAGCTCTTCGCCGGGAAACACCACCTCCCAGCGGCCGGTAAGGCGGCCGGTGCCGGTGTAACTGATCTGCGCGACAACGTCGGGCGGGGTGGAACCCTGGGCAACCTGCAACAGCGCTGGGTCGGCGGCGAAGCCGACCCTAACGTCAGTCAGGGAAAGCGGGGACCGGGCCCCCCCGCCGGTCATTCGGCAGGTGACGGTGACAAACTGATCCTGCCCGCCGGGCTGGTTCCGAAATCTTCGGACGTAGTAGAAGGCCGAGTTCCGGCCGGCTTCGGCCGCCTGGT
>JAYVJS010000645.1:0-3985 GCA_043769075.1 Gemmatimonadota bacterium
TCAAGATCGGAACTCTGCGGTTCGGCGCCTGAGGTGATCGGTCCGGCGGCGAGCACCGCCGCCGACCACCATACCAGGGCAAGGCTATAGAGCGGCACACGAACCTCAAGTTCTGGGATTGGGGAAGTCAGTCCTGACGAAATCTACAACGGGCCGCCTCGACTGACCGGTCCACCACCGAAAGGTCGATTTGGCGGCCCCGAGGCACCGCCTATCTAGAATCGACCCGGGAATTGCCCCCCGCCGTCAACGCGACCGGCGGTGAAGCCAGGACGAGACCACATCGTCCGCGTCGGCATCGGGCTCCTCCTCGAGATACTTCCTGGCGAATGCCGGGCTGACCCCCTGGATCTTGAGGCCCACCAAATCGTCGAGGTCGGCGTCTTTGAGCCCGGCATCCCGCATCGCCCAGACGAACCTGCCATCGACGCCTTGGATTTTGGCGCTGATCAGGTCGTCAAGATCGAGATCTTCGAGCCCCGACTCGACCATGTCCCTGACCCACTGCGGCGAAATGCCTTGAATCTTGGCCGAGACCATTTGGTCGACGTCGAGGTCTTCGAGGCCCGCATCCTTAAGGCCCCGGATGTAGTCGGCGTCCACGCCCTGGATCTTGAGCGACACCAGATCATCCTCGTCATCGAGATCGAGCTCGGCCAAGGCCTGCTTAAAGGAGCCATCCACCCCGTGGATCCTGAGCGCAACGAGCTCGTCGGCATCGAGATGTTCTCCCTGGGACGACATCTCGTCGATGAATTCGGGATCGACGCCGTGGATCGAAAAGGCGATGAGATCGTCCAGCCCACCCTTGGCGTAGCCCCGGCCGGCGAGCTCGGTCATCCGCTCGGTCGACACGTTGTGGACGGCCAACGCCAGAAGCTCGGTATCCTCGGCGGATCCGTACCCGGCTTTCCGCAACGACGCCCGGTATTCCTGGTTCGGAACGAAGCTGAAATCACCGCGGCCGTCGCCCTCATCGAAACGACCTTCGAAGGTGACGATGCCGGCATCCCGGCGGAGTTCGAAGTGAACTTCGGGGGCCGAGTAGTCGTCGGCCCGGGCGGCGAGGCCCGAAAAGTCGTCTACCGACACTGGAAAGCCCCAAGTGGACCGGTTGAGCCGGCTCCCCAACCGGAGGGTCAGCTGCAGGCAAAGCCCGTCGTCTTTGAGCCCGCACCGGTCGGCCCCGTCGCGAAGCTCGGCCTCCCACCGGCCGGTGGTGTCATCGGACCGAACCAGAAGAGCGGGACCATAAGGGCTGACAAGAAACGCCGCGGCCGCGAGGGCCAGGCCTGACTTAAGCATCGTGTCTCCTACCGAACGTGCGGGGTATCGAAGCGCCTGGACGTCAGACTTAGAGCCCCGGAGCCGAGCCACCGTTGGAGGGTGGCCTCGCCTCAGAACGGGAAGCCAACGCCGAAGGTTTCAACTTGCACCGTCGCCTACTTGGTGAAGCCGGTCGGGGTGAGCCGGAAGGTCCGGAACTTGTCTGGCGAGAAGAGCAGGTCGAGCGAGGACATCGCCACGCTCCGCTGTGACCGGACGAGGCCGGAGGCGCCGAAATACTCCCCCTGCCAGCGTTCGCCCTTGACGCCACGGGCCAGGACGGCCCGGTCCCGGAGGAAGTTGGAATAGTTGTTCGCGGTCTGGATGATCTCCTTTTCGGTCTGAAACTGAATATCGGTATCGACCGATTGCTGGATCGACTCGGAGGCAAGGATCCGTTGGCGGAACATCTCGCGGACGCCGGCGTACTGCAGCGGGCTCAGTTCTTTCCCATCGCTGACCACGAAGTAGTTAGCGAAGACGAGTAACGCCGCCACATCGGCGAGATTGTTTCGCTGGCCCCCGCGAGCGGAGATTTGCTGGTAAAATCGATCGAGCAGCTGCTGGGCGTACTCGGTTGAAAAGTGCTCGAGGCTCTCCACGGCCACGTTCCGGGCGACCGCGAGGTCGGTGTTGTAGCGATATGTCAGCCGGGCGCCGGCAATTCCTTGCTCGACCGGCGGTCCGCCCGGTGCGATGACGGGTGCCGCGGCGGCGACCCCTGGTTGGGTCGGGGCCGGCATTTCTCCGCGACCGATCGAGGCCAAGAGAGCCGGGGTCGGTGCCGAGCCGAGAATCGTCGTTAGGATCCCGGTGGCGATCTGGCGGGCGGTCGCTCCCGCGGCGCCATTGCCTGCCTTGCCCAGCGCCATCTGGTTCATCGCGTAGACGGTCTGGACACCCAACGCCTCGCTTCGGGTCTGCCGTTCGAGATCGGAAGTCCCCTGAAAGATCGGGTCGGCCAAGAGGGTCCGATCGAGATCGACCAGTTGCCGACGAACGAACGGCACGGGAATCGTCGTGCCAGTCAGGATCTCGAAATTCCGTTGGAAAATGAAGCTGACGCAATCGACGAAATTGTCTCGCCGGAGGCTCGCCTGGGCCATTTGGGCGAGATACTGTTGTTTGGCAGGATCCGCTTGGGCGGTGATGATCGGCACCCAGGCTTTCGCGGTCGGTTCCTCGTTGGCGATTTTGAGTAGGTGAGCCGTTACGGAAAAGGCGGGGCTGATCGCAAAGTCCGTGGAGGCCCGCCCTCCAGCAATCCGCACCTGCCCGATCTTGGCATACGCTTCCCGGCGCGCCGTTTCGATCCGCTGAATGGCGCGGATGTTGTCCATGCTCTGCTCGCTGGCCTGGCGGGCATAGAAGGCGTAGTCGGTTTCGTAGTACCTCTGAACCTGGGCCCGGAGGTCCGACTGACCGGCGATCAGGAGCAGGGCGGCTGCCCCGAGGCGGCGCGGCGTCATAGCATCGATCCCAAGGGAAGTACCACCCGAAATCTGAGCGGCCCCACCACCGCGCGCCACCCCTGACTAACTTTCGGCCAGCGTAGGTTCGGTCGGCGCCCTATTTCTTGGGAATCCACCGGGGTGAGATCACCCCCGAGATTTTCGCGCGCGACTACGCCGACAACCTCAGCGTGTGGCCACGGATTCGGAATCATTCGGTGGTGCCCGATCTCCAACACACCCTGATTCACCTTGCCGTGCTGGCGGCCGCCCTGCTTTCCTGGCGATCATCCCTTACGATCTAACGGACGGACTCCATGATCCTCGCAGTCAGATTGCTCACGCTCGCACTTGTCAGCCAGGCCCCAAGCTACGACATCGTCATCCGCAACGGCCGGGTCCTCGACGGGATGGGAAATCCCTGGATCGTGGCCGACGTCGGAATCCGCGGCGGCAAGGTCGCCAGGATCGGCCGGATTCCCGAGGCGGGCACCCGGGACATCGACGCCACCGGCAAGTATGTGACCCCCGGTTGGATCGACATGATGGATCAATCGGGCAGCGTGTTGATCCGCAATGGTCTGGCCAGAACAAGGTCCTCCAGGGGGTGACGACCTCAATCGGAGGCGAGGGCGGCTTTCCGGTGCCGGCGAGCCGGATTCCAGAGTATCTCCAGACCCTCGAACGGCATGGCATCAGCATGAACTTCGGGTCCTATTTCAGCGAGACCCAAGCCCGCAACCCGGTCCTCGGTCCCTCCGCCCGGAAGCCGACGGCGGAGGAGCTCGGGCGGATGCGCGCCATCCTCGATACCGCGATGCGGGCCGGCGCCATGGGAATGACGACCGCCCTGATCTATCCGCCGTCGAGTTACGCGACAACCGAGGAACTGATCGAGGTCGCCAAAGCCATCGCACCCTACGGCGGCACCTACGCCAGCCACATCCGGGGTGAGGGCAAGGAGTTGGTCGAATCGATCGCCGAGGCGATTCGAATCGGCGAAGAGGCCAAGGTGCCGGTCGAGATCTTCCACTTGAAGGCGGCGTACCAGCCGGGCTGGGGCAAGCTGATGCGCGCCGCCGGCGAGTTGATCGAGGCGGCCCGGGCGCGAGGGGTGGACGTCGCGGCCGATCAATACCCCTACACCGCCGGCGGCACCGGACTCGAGGCGACGATTCCCTCGTGGGCGTTCGAGGGCGGACCGGATT
>JAYVJS010000646.1:0-5142 GCA_043769075.1 Gemmatimonadota bacterium
CGAAGCCAGGGGAGCGGCCGGTGCGTCAACTGGACCGACATCGTGAGTTTGTCGTTGTTGTCGTAGCCTTCGACGCCTTGGTAGTCCTCAGGGCGGTAGAACTGGAAGCCGGTGCCGGCCCCGTTCCAGCCCGTGTGGTCGGGGTCCGCGGCCGTCGGCTCACACCACGGGAAGTTACAGGCCCAGAGGATCGACGTCGTGATCGGCTGGACCCCGGACGCCCCCCTGGTCCGGCTTCGGACGTAACCTAACGACAAGTCCATCTTGAACTTGTTGCTCGGACTCGAGTAACTCAGGTTCGACCGAATGGCTTGCTTGTTCTGCCAGTTGTAGTCAACCGGGCCTTCGTCCCGATTGTAGTCGCCGGAAAAGAAGTAGCGAAGCTGATCGGAACCGCCGCTGATGCTGGTGCCGGCGGCCAGCGGTGTCCCGGTGCTGAAGATGTCCGGGAAGCCCCGCTGCTGGCGAAACCGTTGGACGTCGAACACCTTGATCTTGTTGTCGACCCGGCTCACGTAGTAATCCTTGGGGTACCGATCCCAGGGATTGGCAATCCAGTTGGCCCCAGCATCGACGTGGGCCTCGTAGGTCGGGCGGCCGCCTCGGCCCCGCTTGGTAATAATCTGAATCACGCCGTTGGAGGCTTCGGTGCCGTAGATCGTGGCGGCGGAGGGGCCTTTCAGCACCTCGATCGACTCGATCTCTTCGGGGTTCAGGTCGTTGATCCGGGAGGGACTCTCCTGGCCGTTGAACCCGAGGCTTCGAGTCGCCGCTTGGTTGTTGACGCGAACCCCATCGACGTAGAGGAGGGGTTCGTTCGAAAGGCTCAGGCTGCCGGAGCCACGGATCCGGGTGGTCCCCCCGGTTCCAATCGCGCCGCTCGCCCGGGTAATCCGGACCCCGGGCACGTTGACCGACAGCATGTCCTGGAGTTTGGCCGGCGCGCCGGCCAGGGCGATCGTGTTGCTGACTTGGACTTGCCCGACCGAGTTGCCGAGGGACCGGCGAGTCGCCTCCTGGACGGTGCCGGTGACGACAAGTTCATCGAGCTTGACAACCAGTTCGACCAACTCGATCCGGACCGGGGCACCGCGAGTCTCGGCCTCGACCAGCTTGGCCTGGTAGCCAATCCGGGTCACGCGAAGGCGGACCGATGGGCCGGTAACGTTCTGGAGGCGGAACTCGCCCCGGGTCCCGGTCCGGGTGGTGTTCTCGGTGCCATCGACGCGAACCGTGGCGTCGGCCAGCGGCCGGCCGCTCCTCGGATCGACCACAGTGCCCGTGACCACGCCGTCCTGTGCGGCTAGGCTAGCCACCGGGCCGACCGTCACGGCAAGAGCCAGCAACCAACCGGTAGCCAGTCCACCTCGAAGAGCCCGCTCGACATAGTCGAACATGGCGTGCCTCCTCAAATTGTAGTTTTTCTTGATTGAGAAGGCGCTGGGCCTTCGTGGATACAAATCTGGCACCCGCACCAAAATCCGCAAGTGCCCCAACGCACGGAGGGCCGAGACAACGGCTCGGCCCTCCGGCGCTTCTAACGAGTCAGCCTTTCGAATCAGGCGCCGTTCGACTCTTTGGTCGGGTTCGGCCAACAGATCGTCGCTCCATAGGCCCGGCTGGTCCACTGGTTGACCGTCCGAGTTGATCCGAAGGCCCCCTTCCACGGAATCTGCCGCCGAAGGATGTCGTTCAGCCGGTGTCCGCCTTCAAAGGCGAGGAGGACCCGCCGCTCGCTGAGCACGGTGGCCACGGCTTGAGCAGTGGTCGTCGCGGTAAGCGGGGCCAAGCCGGCGGTGGCGCGGCCGGCGTTGAGGATCGCCAAGGCACCGGCAATATCGCCGGTTTCCGCCAGACCTTCAGCCCGGATCAACCGAGCCTCTTTGCCGCTGGCGAGGACTTCGGGCGACCCGAGGTTGGCGTACTTGGTCGTAATCCACAACGGCACCGTCGGATTGAACGAGCCCTTGTTGGCATTCGCGACCAGCATGCGCGGGTCGCCGGTATTCCGGAACGAAGTGTCGACCGTAAAGGCGCCAAGCGAGGTCGATAGCAGGAAGACCTTGTTTTGGCGCCGGGTGCTCTCGGTGCCGCGGTCGGCCAGCTTGACGTAGTCGGCCGGTACCAACGCCGCCGTGGCGGCCGCCGCCGCGTACTTCTTCAAGTCGAGTTGGACCCGGGCCAGCCCAACCCGAGCCAAGTTCTGAAGATCGGGATCAGCCGCGGTCGTGGCGAGCTGCAGGGCTTCGGTGAACTTGGTTTCGGCCTGGGCCAAGGTGGCGGCCGGCGTTTGGGCCGCGCCCCCGTCGAAGGCGATCGAGCAGAAGGTCTCGCCCATGAAAGTGATCGCGTAGGCGCCGTAGGCCTTGACCTGAGCCATCAGTTTTTGCCGCCCGGGCACCTGGGCGTCCGTCCAGCCCGACAGACGGGCAAAGACATCGTTGGCCTGGAACCGGGCCGTCTGAAGCGGGGTATGCATCCCATAGTTCGAGAGATCCGACTCGCAGGCGCCGATGACGTAGTCGTCCTCATCGGCGTTGATGCCTCGTTCGCCCCAGTTGGCAAGCGGGACGTTGGAGTTGGCGGTTTCGTACTCGTCGGAATGGACCGATGACCCCGCCATGTAGTTGTTGTAGGCGCACTCGAGATCGCTCACCACCGAGCGGGCCAGCACCGCCGCCAACGATGGGTCATTGACTTGCTCGGCGGGAATCCGGCCGGGAAAGTCAACGTCGAGAATGCCGCTGCAGGCACCGAGGCCGACGGTCGCGCCGGCCACAACCAGGGCCAGGCGAAGCTCGCGGACAAAGATTGATTTCATATATCTAGTCTCCGTGTCGAGGCCGTTAGAAGGTTAGCCGGATGGTGGTCCGGATCCGCGCTGCCTGCGGCCAGGATTCTTGGGTGTATCCGCCGTTGCCGGTCACGTTGCCAGCGCCGGAACGATTCGGGACGATCTCGGGATCGATCCAGTTGACCCCGAACGACTGGGCCTGGGCCCGCCAGAGGAAGCCCATGTTCTCGGCCGCGAGTGTGAAGGAGCCACGGCTGGCCCCAAAGATCTTGGCCCACCGGTTGGGTAGGTCGTAGCTCGCCGAAATGGTCCTGATCCTAGCGAACCCGCCTTTGAACATCCCGACGGCGCCAATCCCATTCGCATCGCCGCCCAGGAAGAAGTTGCCCAAGTACCCGCTCAAGATCTTGTCGGTGCCCTCCAAGGCCTGCTTGGAGTTCAAGAAGAACGTGTGGACGGCCGCGACATCGCCGACCAGCACGTTATTGCCACCCAGCCCGTCGACCAACCCAAGGATCCGGAGGCGCTTCCCAACCGTGAGGGTGGCGCTCAAGGACCCCGACCAGGACGGCGTGGGTCGACCGAAGTAGACCGCCGACGCGCCGGCGCAATCCACCGTCGAGCCGTTCGCTACGCCAAGCGCACTCTTGGGAATCGGGGTGCTCCCAACGCACTTCGTGTTCTCACCCAACGGCAGCGGAATCCCAAACTCCGGATGCGGCTTGACCGTTGCGTCGGTGACCTTCTTGTACCAGAAACCGCTGGGGGCGTACCCTTCGACATTCCATTGCTGAATGAACGAGCCGCCGACAAACGCCGGCGCCTGCCCACCGAGATCGGTGATCAGTGACTCATTGGTCGAGAAGGTGGCTCGCAAATCCAGCCCAAGGTTTTGGCTCTGGATCGGCGAGTAGTCGAGGCCGATTTCGATGCCCTTGTTGTTGGTGCCGCCGATGTTCAAGAACTGCTGACCCGGAAACCCGCGCGACGGCTTGAGCGGGATCGAAATGATCGCGTCCTTGATGTTCTTGTTGTAGTAGGTGAATTCCAACCCGACCCGGTTCTTGAACAACGAGGCGTCGAACCCGACCTCAAACTCCTCGCCGACTTCCGGCTTCAAATCGGGGTTGCCGAAGTTCTGGGGCGAAACGCCGCCGATACCGCCGTTTCCGACTTTCGGCGCGTAGGTCTGAATCGCCGAGAACACGTCCGGCGCCTGTCCGGCCCGGCCCCAGGCGGCTCGCATCTTGAGCTGCGAGAAGACCGAGGAGTTGGCCAAGAACGGCTCTTCCGAGGCCACCCAGGACAGACTGAGTTTCGGATAGTACACGGCGTTGAAGTTCTTGCCGAAGGCGCTGTTGTCGTCGGCGCGCACCGCCGCCGTCAGGAACAACCGGTTCCGATAGGCGAACTGCTCCTGGGCGTACACCCCGAAGGTCTTGTTCTCTTGGAACAATTCCTGGGAAGTGATCCGTGAACCGCCCGAGATGTCCGATGGACCCGGGATCGCAAACTCACTCCCGCTCCCGAGGAACTGGTCGAACTGTTTGTGGTAGTACTGGAGACCGACTGAGGTCGTCGACAGGAGTGCTTTACTCAGGTTGAGATCGGCCGACGTGTTGTAGTCGAGGGTCAGGAAGGTCTGACGGTTCTGGCTCGATTGCTTAAAGCCGAGGCTCTGTCCGAAGAACGGGTTCCGTCCGGTGGCGTCCTTCTCGATCAGGTTGCTGCCCTTGCCGTTGAAGAAGTCCGGCCCAACGGTAAGCGACTGACGGAGCCACGAGGTGGGCCGATGGGTGAACTTGAGGCTGAACGTGGTCCGGTCGTTGTTATCGAAGGCAAAGGCATGATCGTAATCTTCGGGGCGGTAGAACTGATACCCGTGGCCGGCGTCGTTCCAACCGGTCGTGGTGGTATCGGGTCCAAACGGCTCGCACCCGGGGAAGTTGCACGCCCACAGGATCGAGGTCGTGATCGGCTGGAAGCCGGAGGCGCCCCGAAGCCTGGTCCGTACCCCGCCCATGCTGAAGTCGACTTTGAACTTGTTGTCGGTGCTGGTATAGCTCAAGTTTGCGCGGGCGGAGTACTTGTTCTGCCAATTGTAGTCGACAACCCCCTCGTCCCGATTGAAATCGGCCGAGAAGAAATAGCGGAGATTGTCGGTGCCGCCGGATACCGATCCGCCGAACGCGAGAGGCGTTCCGGTGGAAAAGACATCCGGAAAGCCTCGGGCCTTGTTGAAGGCCAAGACGTCGAACTCTTCGACCTTGTTGGTCCGCGCGCTGTAGTAATAGTTGGACGGGTATCGGCCATCGGGATCCGACAGCCAGTTGGCGCCGGCGTCCATG
>JAYVJS010000647.1:0-2306 GCA_043769075.1 Gemmatimonadota bacterium
GGAGCTGGCGGCCCCGGACGGTTGGGTCGGCGCGCTGGCGGCCAATCGGAGGCGCGATCTCGCGCTCGGGATGACCCAGGTGGGGCCGCACCGTGACGACCTAACGCTGGCGTTGGGCGGCGCCCCGCTTCGGGTGGCCGGGTCGACCGGACAGCAGCGCACGGCGGCGATCGCGCTCAAGCTATGCGAACGGGACACCTTCGAGGCGGCCCACGGCGATGCGCCGGCCCTCCTTCTCGACGATGTGTTCGCGGAGCTCGACAATGACCGTCAGGATCGGCTGGCGGCCCGGCTCAGGCTGGGATCGGCACCGCAGGTGTTTGTGACCGCTCCGCGCCCGGAGGAACTGCCGGCCGGTCTCGATCTGCCGATCTATCGGGTCGTGCAAGGCTCGGTGTCGCCCCAACGGGAGTGGGTACCGGTATGACCGAACGAAAACGGCCGGAGACGCTCGGCAGCGCCCTCGACGCCTACCTCGGCAAGAAGGGCCTGACCAAGCGTCTGGACCTGGCCGGGGCGGTGGAGCGCTGGGCCGATGTCGTAGGTGAACGGGTGGCAGCCAACGCCCGCGCCGAGGCGGTTACCGCCGATGGACTCTTGTGGGTCCGGGTCCGCTCGTCGCCCTGGGCCGCTGAATTGAGTTTGATGGCCCCTCGGATTCTGGCCCGACTGAACCAGGACCGAGACGGCAAGATTCGCGATCTCCGCTGTATCGTAGGCATGAACGAATAACCGGGAATCACATGGCCAACGCAGAGAAGCCGACCAACGGCAATGGAGACTACGGCGCCGATTCGATCCAGGTCCTGAAAGGCCTCGAGGCGGTCCGAAAACGCCCCGGCATGTACATTGGATCGACCAGCGAGAATGGCCTCCATCACCTGGTCTATGAAGTCGTCGACAACTCGATTGACGAGGCGCTGGCCGGCCATTGCGACGAGATCGGCGTCACCATTCATGCGAACAACGGGATCACCGTCGCCGACAACGGCCGCGGGATTCCCGTGGATATCCATCCGACCGAAAAGATTCCCGGCGTGGAGCTCGCCCTGACGGTGCTCCATGCCGGCGGCAAGTTCGACAAATCAAGCTACAAGGTCTCCGGCGGACTTCACGGCGTGGGGGTCTCGGTCGTCAACGCCCTCTCCGAAAAGCTCGAAGTTTTTGTCGACCGGGACGGCCAGCGCTACCATATGGCGTTTGTGCGGGGTCAGACGACGAAGAAGCTGAGCGTGGTTGGGAAGGCGAAGGCCACCGGCACCACTGTGAGCTTCAAACCCGACCCCGAGATCTTTACGGTCCTCGACTACAACTACAGCACCTTGGCCGATCGGCTTCGACAGCTGGCCTTTCTCAATCGGGGCGTCACCATCACACTCCGTGACGAGCGCAAGGACCCGGCCCAAGAGGAAACGTTCTTCGCCAAAGGCGGCCTGATCCAGTTCGTCGAGTGGCTGAACCGCAACAAGAAACCGATCCACCCGAAGGTGGTGTCGTTCAGCACTTCGCTGAGCGACGTCGATGTCGACCTGGCGTTGCAATACGAGGACGGCTACAACGAGAACACCTTTACCTTCGTCAACAACATCAATACCCACGAGGGCGGAACCCACTTGACCGGATTCCGGGCGGCGCTGACCCGGACGATCAACGACTACGCCAAAAAGGGGGGTCACCTCAAGAAAGAGGACTTCGGTCTCTCCGGCGAGGATATCCGGGAAGGCCTCACCTGCGTCTTGCATGTCAAGGTTCGGGAACCCCAGTTCGAAGGACAGACGAAGACCAAGCTCGGCAATTCCGAGGTTGAAGGCGTAGTCAAGTCAGCCGTCAACGAACATCTCGGCAACTATCTCGAAGAGTATCCGTCGGTTGCCCGAGCCATCATCGAAAAAGCCGTGAGTGCCGCCCGCGCCCGGGAGGCCGCCCGCAAGGCTCGCGACCTGGTCCGAAAAAAGTCCGGACTGGAAAGCGCGGTGCTCCCGGGCAAACTGGCCGATTGCTCGCTCGACGATCCAGCGCTCTGCGAGATCTACCTGGTCGAGGGCGACTCGGCCGGCGGCAGCGCCAAGCAGGGGCGAGATCGGTCTCACCAAGCGATTCTGCCGCTTCGAGGCAAGATCCTCAACGTCGAACGGGCCCGGCTCGACCGGATCCTCGGAAACGAGGAGATCCGGACGATCATCACCGCGATCGGCGCCGGTATCAAAGAAGAGTTCACGCACGAGAACGTCCGGTACCACAAGATCATCATCATGACGGACGCCGACGTCGACGGCGCGCACATCCGGACGCTCCTGCTCACCTTC
>JAYVJS010000648.1:0-3703 GCA_043769075.1 Gemmatimonadota bacterium
CCTTGAGGCCGAGAATATTGAGGCCCGGCCAGTTTGGAAGCCAATGCACCTGCAGCCGGTGTTCATGGATTGTCCCAAGGTTGGTGGCACGGTCGCGGAGCGCCTATTTCGGTTTGGTCTCTGCTTGCCGTCCGGGTCAAGTTTGACCGAGGCTGATCGGTCGAGGGTGGTGGGGGCGTTCCGAGCGGCGGGCGCCCGGTGATCCGGCCGATCGTCGTGTACGGCGCTGGTGGGCACGGCCGTGAGGTGGCTGCTCTGATTCGGGCCCTGGGGCGGGGTGGTCTGAATTGGGAGTTACAAGGATTCCTGAGCGACGACGCGGCATCCTGGGGCCACCGGGTGGCCGGTCTCCCCATACTAGGTGATGGGGGATGGTTGTTCGGCCATCCCGGTGTGTCGGTGGCGCTCGGGGTCGGGAATTCGGCCGCCCGCAGGCGAGTCGTGGCCGCGCTCCTCGACCGCTCGGTCGACTTCCCGACGCTGGTTCATCCGAGCGCGGTTGTGATGGAGAGCGGTCTCCCGGGCCGGGGCGTTGTGATTGCAGCCGGGGCCGTGGTGACGGTCGATGCGATTTTGGGTGATTTCTCGGTACTCAATGTCAACGCGAGTGTCAGCCACGATTGTCGAGTGGCTGATTTTGGGACGCTAGGCCCGGCGGTCACCCTGACCGGGGGCGGGGAGGTCGGCGCCGGGGCGGATCTCGGAGCGGGTGTAGTCGTTTTGCCCCGGGTCAGGATCGGGGAGTGGTCGGTCGTGGGCGCCGGTGCCGTGATTACCCGAGAATTGCCGCCGAACTGCACGGCGGTTGGAATCCCGGCCCGAGTGATCTCGGTCCGCCAAGCAGGCTGGCAACTCGCCCCGGACGGGCGGTGACGCGCCAACGGTCAGCGGGGTACTGCTAGGACTGGCACCAATGGCCTAGTTGGCGGGGCGTCGGAAGGCCTGCACTCGTGACCGGGGTCACCGGCGGGCCGAATGGCCCTACTGGCCACTGGTTTCATCCTAGCGGCGGGGTGCTCGACTTGTTAGGCTTCGATCCGTCACTCCGAACGGAACCAACGGTGTCTGTTTCCAAAGAACAACGACAGCTCCGCAATCGGTTCATGGTTGCCTCGGACGTCATTGGCTTCACCTTTACGCTCGCCTTGGCATTCTTCGTTCGGTTCGAGACCTTTGCCCTGCCGCCGGACCAAGCCACGACATTTTTTCGGTTCCTGCCGTTCGCGGTCGGCCTGAAAATCGCCATCCTTTTCTTCGCTGGACTGTACCGGCGCTTGTGGCGGCATGCGGGCGTCGTCGAGCTCGAACGGATCGGCTTGGCCGCGAGTCTGTCCGGGGTTGTGGTGATCGTGGCTGGGGTGTGGTTGCTGCCGGCCCTCGGCTATCTCGAAAGCCGGGTCCCGATTTCGGTCGCGGCCCTCGATGCCATCGCAACGTTGGTCGTTGTCGTGGCGCCGCGGTTCATGATTCGGATCCTCGCCAGCCGCCCGGGGGGTCGAGCGGACGTACCGGCACGGCGGGCCATCATCGCCGGGGCCGGCTCGGCCGGCGAGATGATCGCCCGGGAACTCCGCACTGCCACTGAACTCGGACTCGTGCCGGTGGCCTTCGTGGACGACGACGTCGCCAAGCACGGCCTTGAGCTCCGGGGCTTGCCGGTGGCGGGATCGGCCGACCGGCTGGTCGACTTCCGGGAACGGTACCTGGCCGACGAACTCATCATCGCCATCCCATCGGCATCGGGCGCCGCGATCCGGCGGTTGACCCAGTTGGCGGCGGCCGCGGGTCTAACCACTCGCACGATTCCCGGGATGTACGAGATTCTGTCCGGAAAAGTCAGCGTCAACTCCCTCCGCCCGGTTCAGATCGAAGACCTGCTCCGACGCGAGCCGGTGCGGCTCGACCTCGATCGTCTCAGCGCGCTGGTCGAAGACCGGACCGTCCTGGTGACCGGCGCCGGCGGGTCGATCGGGAGCGAAATCGCCCGGCAGGTGGCCACGTTAGGCCCCGGCCGCCTGGTGGTCCTCGGGCACGGGGAGAACTCGATCTTCAATGTCACCCAGGAGCTGACCGAGCGGTTTCCGGGGGTCGAGATCATTCCGGTGGTGGCCGACGTCCGGGACCGAGGCCGGATCGATCGGGTCTTCAGGACTCTCCAGCCCGGCCTGGTCCTCCACGCCGCCGCCCACAAACACGTCCCGATGATGGAAATCAACGTGGTGGAGGCCATTACCAACAACATCGGCGGCTCCAAGAACATCGCCGAGGCTTCGGCTGAGTTCGGGGTGAGCCGCCTGGTAATGATCTCGACCGACAAGGCCGTCCGGCCGACCAACGTGATGGGCGCCACCAAGCGGGTGGCCGAGCAAGTCGTTCAGAGTTTGGCGCAGCAAGCCAACAAGAATTTCATTTCGGTTCGGTTCGGCAATGTCCTGGGGAGTCGAGGCAGCGTCGTGCCGATCTTCCTGCGCCAGATCGAGGCCGGCGGGCCGATCACGATTACCCACCCCGAAATGCGCCGATTCTTCATGACGATTCCCGAGTCGGTTCAGCTGGTGCTGCAAGCCGCGTCGATTGGGACCGGCGGCGAGGTGTTCGTGCTCGACATGGGCGAATCGGTCAAGATCGTTGATTTGGCCACCGACCTGATTCGGCTCTCCGGGCTCGAGGTAGGCCGAGACATCGAGCTCCATTTTACCGGGGTCCGGCCGGGCGAAAAGCTCTACGAGGAGTTGTTCTTCGGTGCGGAGCACGCCGAGCCGACTGATCACGCCAAAGTGCTCCGCGCCAAACATGAGGACCTACCCCTCGGCCTGTCCGCGGTGGTCGATGAGCTGTTGGCCCGGGCTTGGGCAGGGCGCCCGGACTACGAGCTGCTCGAGTACCTCCGGCGTCTGGTCCCCGACTACCATCCCGAGAATAGTGTCCACAACATCTCGGCTCGGTCCGAGCGGCCCGACGCCCGAATCCCGATCCCCCCAAGCTCGCGCCGCCCCTGAGCAGCTACCGCTTGGCCACCACGATGATCGCCACGGTGCTGGCCAGGATCTGAGCGATCGACGCAATCACCCCGGCCCAGTCCTTCTTGTCGTTCGGATCCCGCTCCGGGACGAACACCACGGCACCTGGCAACGGCTTCGGCTTGCCCGACGGAAACAAGCCGCGGGACTTGACGCTCTGGAGCCGGCCACCCGGCTGAACCACGTAGGAACGCCGCCGGTCTCCCTGCTTGGCCACGCCACCCGCGGCCGCGACGTAGTCGTAGAGGTTCCAGCCCTCGTGATAGATGACCGAGGTTGGGGAATTCACTGAACCAACGACGCGAACGGTCGCCTGGTACTCAGGGACAAAGACCGAGTCGCCGGCCTGGATGATCAAGTTTTCCCGGCGCCCGGGCTCGGCGATTGCTCGGGCGAGGTCCAACCCGACTCGCTGAGCGGGCAGGAAGTCAGCCGCGGGGGGCGGAGTCCTGGTGGAGTCCGCCGCGATCAACCGGGTGCCGATTCTGATTGGTGCCGTCTGCACCGGGGACAGTTGCCGATAGAGCTCCGCACCCTGCGGGTACGCTTCCTTGGTGAGTCCGCCGGCCCGAGCGATCAGGTCAGTCAGCCGCTCGGTTTTGCTCCGGAGGACATAACGGCCCGGATAGCGCACCTGTCCGACCAGTTGGACGGCGCGGGCCAGCTCCCAATCGGGTTGCCGG
>JAYVJS010000649.1:0-9157 GCA_043769075.1 Gemmatimonadota bacterium
CCGCTCAGGCGCCAGAGGTGATAGGACCAGAGTCCGGTTTGTTCGAACAGCTTATCGATGGCGCGGTTGACTGGGGAGGCAATCCGCCAGCGGACGGCCGCGGCATATTCGGCCGAGGCTGACTGCACCGTGGCAGAGTCCGGGGTCGTTCTTGGTTCCGGCGCCACGGTGGCCCCGCGTCGGCAGCCTGCGCTGAGGGCCAGCAGGGTCGCGAAGATCAGTTGTCGGATCATTGCCTGGGAGAGTTACCAGGCTCGAGAACTTGCACCGGGGCTGGGCAGTCTGAGTCTCATGACGTCGGGACTCGGTCCCCGCGCGTCTACCACGGCTCGTGAAACAACCGAGCGGCCCCTGGCTGGTCGAGTTCGGGCGCCGCATCGCCGGGACCGGGATCGAGCCGCTGGTAGCGACGATCGAAGAACACCAGCGGCGACCGAGGCGCGACGCCGAGGTGAGTCCCGACCACCTCGGCCACGACCATGAGATGGTCGCCCCCATCAGACACCGTAGTTACCCGAACCGCGATGGTCATCACCACGCCTTCGAGCCGGGGCACTTCATGCCACCGCACGAACCGATGTGGCGGTGGCGTCGGTTCCTTCCACGAGCCGGCAAAGTAGGTGGAGAGGGCGGCCTGATCGTCTCGAAGAACATTGATCGAGAACGACGAGCCGGCCTCGAACCGCGACGCCATTCGGGCGGTCCGGCCGACACAGACTACGACCAGCGGTGGGTCGAGCGACAGTGAGCTAAAGGACCCCACCGTCATCGCGTCAACGCCGTCGTCGGCCGCGGTGGCGACCACCGAGACACCGGTCGGGTATTGGCTCATTACCTGGCGGAACTCGGCGGGGTTCATGCCCGATGTACCACGTTGACGAACGGTTCGCCCCGGGCAAACCGATCGAGATTGGCGGCGATCGTGGCCCACCGGCGCTCGATCATGCCCCGGGTCCAAGCCGAGGAGTGAGGGGTCATCAGGACGTTAGGCAACTCCTGGAATGGGAACCGGGATGGGCGGACGGTCAGATCGTCCCCGGTTGGGTACTGATACCACGCGTCGATGACGGCCCCGCCGATGGTGCCGGCCGCGAGCGCGTCGTACAGGGCGGCCTCCTCGACGATCGGCCCCCGGGACACGTTGATCACCACACCGGTCGGCTTCATCATCCCGAGCCGGCGCCGGTCGAGCAGGCCGACGGTTTCCGGGGTGAGGGCACAGGTCACCACCACAAAATCCGCTCGGGCCAAAAACTCATCAAGGCGGTCGAGGCCGCCGATCCAGCTGACCCCATCGGGGGCCGCGACCGGCGTTCGGGTACAGACGATCAGGTCCGTCCCCAATGCCCGAGCGCGGGGCACCAAGGCCCGCCCAATCTGGCCAAGGCCGAGAATTCCCACCGTCTTGCCGGCCAACTCGTCATGGAACGGGGCCCCAGTGCGGCCACTCAACCGCCAGTGACCCTCGACTCGAAGCGATCGCTCGGCTTCGGTGAACCGGGTACACCACTGGAGCATAGCCAAGATCACATACTCAGCGACCGGGATGTCGTGACCAAACGCGTTACACACCACGGCCCCCGACGGAAGCAAGTCGAAATCGATGTCGTCGTACCCCGCTCCGCCGACATGAAGCAGGCCGAGCCGGGGGGCTGGCGGCATTCCGCGCTGGTACTTGAGCGTGACCATCGCTCGAACCGTCGCCAACCCGGCGGTGACCATGTCGACCGGGGCGTCGTCCGGCAGTGAGATGAACTCGGCCGGCACGGTGACCTTCCCCGCGAGCCGGTCGCGCTGGTCGCACGCCAACGTCCCGAGGAGGGCAACCTTCACTCCACGTCCCCGTCGGTGGCGGCTCGCTTCAAGAACGACCGGATCCGGTCCATATACTCCGTGCGATCGTGACTGGTGACCAACGCGCCGGCCATCCGGACCGGGTCGCCGAAGAAATAGCGTTCATAGAGCACCTGCCGGTTTGCAAACGCCGAAATCGCGGTGTCCCAGGCCAGACGGAACAACGGGATTCGTTCCAGCGCGTCGAGCCGGGCGGCTTGAAAGTACCTGGCAATCTCCGGAGCGAGGGGACCGTTGACGTCAGCTTCGGTGGGCATGGCGACGAGACCGGAGGCGGCCAGCTGTTGGATGATTTCAATCATCCGGGGGTAGAGCCGTGGATACAGGTTGCGGGCTGCGTCGAGCGGATCCCATGCCGGGCGCATGACGCCATACTTGTCGAGAGCGGCGCCGGTTTCGGCCGCCACCAAGAAAGCCCGCATCGTTTCCAAGTTGACCCAGATCTCGGCCAACTTTTCCTGAACGTGCTGGAATTGGTCGATCGCGATCGAGTCGATGATCAGCGACGCCAAGCCTAACAAATACTCGGTCTTGGCGATGTTCTTGACCAACACCTGATGGGCCATGTTGGCCAGCGCGCCGGTCTCGGCATAGGCGGCGTTGCACCGGGGCACGTCACGATACAGGAAGACTCGTTCCCACGGGACGAACACGTCGTCGAACATGACGACGGCATCCATTTCCTCGAACCGCGACCCGAGTGGATGGTCGTAGTGCGACCGGCCGTAGTCGGCCGTTTCGCGACAGAGGAATTTGAGGCCCGGAGCGTCGGTTGGAAGGCAGAGCGCGTAGGCGTAGCGCTGATCTTCTTCGATGTTCCGAAGGAAGGTCGAGGGAAACACCATGAGTTCGTCGGACACCGGTAAGGTGGCCAACATCCGGCAGCCCCGAATCACGATCCCGGCATCGGTTTCATCTTTAACCTTGGCCGCCAAGAACGGATCGGCTTGCTGCGCGGCGTGGACCGACCGATTGGCTTGGGGGCTGCTCAAGGTGTGGGTGAGACAGAGGTCGTGATCGCGGATGTAGGCGTGGTAGGCGCGGGCGTTGGCGCCGAACCGGGGATCCGTTTCACCCAGGAATGCCGCGCCCGCAGCGTAGCCGGTGATCGACCGATTGATGTAGTCCGGCAGGCGGCCCATCATCCCGAAACTATGCCGAGCCCATTGACCCATCGACCGAGAAATCGCCTTCAGTTCCTCGGCGGTCTTCGGGGCCTGAAAGGACCGCCCCACTTTCGCGTTGATGTCGGGCGAGTCGAAGAGGGTGAGCTCGGGGTCGGTCCATTGGAGATCATAGAGCCGGGCCAGCGTCTTGACCCCGTTGGCAATGCCGGGAGCGGTGGTCGGGTCTTCGATCCGTTCGCCCCGATGCCAGAGGGCCGGTGGTCGTTCTTTGAGGCGGGCGAGCACGGCGGCGCCGCGCCGGGCTCCAGTCGCAGGGGTCGGGTTCATCTCGAGATCCTTTGTTGAACAATCAGATTACTAACTGTGGTGCGATGCCGCAAGTCTCTATTAAACAATGAGTACCGTCGTATTGTGATGTTCAACGAGATGAGATACATTGGTGAACCAATGGAGCATCTCGCCCCTCCCGGCTCCGGCCGAGCCGAACTCGTCGCGGCGACGCTCGCCGATCGAATCGCACGCGGCGAACTCAGCGCCGGCACGCCCCTCCCAGAGGTTGAGCTCGCCGCTAGCCTCGGCGTGTCGCGGAACACCCTGCGTGAAGCCGTGAAGATGCTGGCCGAACGGGGCCTGGTCCGATTAGCGCGGCATCGAACCGCCGTCGTCGCCTCGCTGTCCCGATCGGGCGTGATTGACCTCTATCGAGTCCGGCGGCTCTTCGAGCTCGGCGCGATCGAAGCCACCCGCGGCCAGCCACCCGAAACATTTCATGAGATCGGGGCCGCGTTGGAGCGACTGGTCGCACTGGCGCAGACGAACGACGGGAGCGTCATCGACGCCGACCTCGACTTCCACCGGGCCATCGTCCGGCTCCACCGCAGTCCGCGGATCGACCAGGCCTTTGCCGGCTGTCTCGACGAGTTGCGGCTGGGGCTGATTTATCTTGACGGCCACTCGATGGTGTTGGCCGGGCTGGTGGATGAGCATCGGGCAATCTATCGGCTCTTGGCCCAGGGTCACCACGACGAATGCGCGGTGCTGTTGGCCGGTCACTTGGACGCCTCGGAGCGACAGGTTCTCGCGGCCAAGGGCGTCCGGAACAACCCCTAACGATGGTGGAGGCCGTGTGGCACTCGATCCGATTCTCGATGGACAGGTTACCACGGCAACGGCCGGCGGGATTGCCACGATCACCTTCGGCCATCCGAAAAGCAATTCCCTGCCCGGTGCCATCCTCAATCAATTGGCCGAGACGGTCGCGGCGGCGGGCCGTGACGCCGAGTCGAGAGTCATCGTGCTCCAAAGCGGCGGGACCGGCCCGTTTTGCGCTGGGGCCTCGCTTGACGAACTCCGGTCGATCACCACGCCTGACCAAGGCCAGCGATTCTTTTCGGGATTCGCGAAGGTCATCCTCGCGATGATCCGGTGCCCGAAATTCGTCTTGGTGCGGGCCCACGGCAAATCCGCGGGCGGCGGCGTCGGACTGATCGCCGCCGCCGATTGGGCCATCGGGACAACCGGGTCGGCGGTAAAGTTGAGCGAACTCGCGGTGGGCATCGGACCGTTTGTGGTGGGGCCGGTCATCGAGAAGAAGATCGGGCTCGGCGCCTTTGCCGCACTGAGTGTCGACGCCGACTGGCGAACCGCGGAGTGGGCGCAAATCCACGGCCTCTTCGCCGAAGTGGCCCAGAACGTCGACGCGATGGACCAAGCGCTCAACCAGCGGGCTCAGTGGCTGGCCGGCTGCAATCCCGCCGCGATGACCGAACTCAAGAAAATCTTCTGGGCCGGGACTGAACAGTGGGACGAGTTGTTGGCGGTCCGGGCCGGTATCAGCGGGTCCTTGGTTTTGACCGATGCCGCCCGGGCGGCGATCGCGAAGGCTGGGGGCCGCTAGGGCCAATCGCACCTTGCACGGCCGATGCCGGCCCGCTCGGAGCCGAGCTCCTCGGTTATCGGTCCGACCGAACCTGACATGGCAGCCTAACGTCATATCCCACAACTAGATGGGATCCCGCCCCGCAGTGTGAAGCCCTCTGGGCACATGACCTGCTCTTGGAGCCCCAGACCCCTGCTCCCGGAGACGCCGTGCCCGCCCCCCTTGCTCGCTGGAAACCAGGATTCCTCGCCGGAATTGGACTGCTCACGGCGGTTCCAGCGACCGGTTGGGCCCAGGACTCCACGGCGGCGGTTCGGCCGGGCGCCGATCAGTTGTTCGATCTGGTACCGGTGGTTACGGCGGCGTCTCGGTTTGCCCAGGGAACCGGCGAAGCCCCAGCATCAATCAGTGTCATTACCGGCGAGGAGATTCGCCGGTTCGGCTACCGCACGGTGGCCGATGTCCTGACCAGCGTGCGGGGGATCTACTCTTCCAACGACCGGAACTACACCTACCTCGGCCTTCGCGGCTTTGCCGAAACCGGCAACTACAATAGTCGAACGCTGGTTCTGCTCGATGGTCACCGGCTCAACGAGCCGCTGGCCGACGCCGCCTACTTTGGCCTCGAGTCGGCGATCGCGATCGAAAACATCGAGCGAGTCGAAGTGATTCGCGGGCCTGGGTCATCGCTCTACGGCACCAATGCCTTGTTAGGCGTCATCAACATCGTCTCCAAGCGCACCGATTGGCGTGGGACGCGAGTCGGGGTCGAGGCCGGGAGCCTGGGCACCTATCGGGGACGGGTGGCGTGGTCGGGGCGGGTGGGGTCGGCCCGGATCCAAACCTCCGGCTCGCTGATCCGATCCGGTGGCGCGACGCTCGCCTTTCCGGAGTTTTCCTCGCCTTCGCTTCCGGGTGGCCGGGTGCCCGATGCCGACGGTGAGCGAAACGCGACGATGTTGACCAAAGTCGAGGCGGGCGACTGGACCGCCGTGGTTGGCTTTGGGCGGCGCCGGAAGCAAATCCCGACCGGGTCGTTTCTCTCGATTCCGGGCGACCCGGCCACCTATACGGTCGACTGGCGCGCCTTCGGGTTTGTCCGTTACGAAACCGTCCGGCCGAACCTCGACCGAATCACCGTCAAGTTGGGCGTCGACGGGGCCGGGTATACTGGGTCCTACGCCTACACCGACGGCGTCGTTGGCGACTACCAGCGGTCGCGGTGGCTGTCCTTGGAAGGGCAGTACGTCCATGCCGTCGGGCGGCACCAGCGGTTCTTGGCCGGGGGCGAATTCCGGTACAACGCCGTACTCGACCAAGGCGCGACGAGCGACGAGTCCGTGGTGTTCAAGGATCGCCGCAATTCGGCGATCGTGGCCGGATTCGTTCAAGATGAGATCCGACTGGGGCGGATGGTGCTGGTGAACCTCGGCGTCCGTCATGATCGCTACGAGGTGTTTGGCGGGACCACCAATCCGCGCGCGGCGGTGATCATCAACCCGGTCGGGCGGACCACCATCAAGGCGCTGGCCGGCCGAGCCTTTCGGGCCCCCAGCGCCTATGAACTGTACTACCACGACGGATCGGTGTCCCAGAAGCCGGCCGTCAAGCTCACCCCGGAGCGCCTCAACAGCCTCGAGTTGATTGGCGAGCAGCAGATCGGCCGGCGGGCTCGGTTCACAGTATCGGGCTATCGGATTCGATTCGACAACGCCATTGCCCTCGCGACCGACACGACGGATGCGCTGTTGGTCTATCAAAATATCGGGGCCGCGAACGGCAGTGGCTTCGAAATGGAAGCGGCCGGAACCATCGGCGCGGCGATCGATCTTCGGGCCGCCTACGCCTACCAGCGGGTCACCAATCGGGCCTCGGGCGCTGACCTGCCTAACACCCCGCGCCATCTACTCCGGATCGGAGCATCCGCCCCGATCGGCCGCACTGGGCTCGCGATCAGCGGTGAGGCCCGGGCCATCGGGGCCAGGTGGCGCGACGCCACCGAGCGGGTCCCAGGGTATGCCCTCGCGAACCTTTCGTTGGTCTTCTCTCGTTCGGCCCGGCTCGAATGGGGCCTCTCGATTTTCAATCTGTTCGATCGCCGCTATAGCGACCCGGGCGGCGATGAACATATCCAAATAGCGATTCCGCAAGACGGCCGAACCGTTCGGGTCCGGGCGGGAGTCCGGTTTTGAACCGATTGATGTGGTTGGCCCTCGGCTGGTTGCCATTGGCACCAGTCGCGCCTAGGCAGGTCACTCGAGTGGCCGTCATCGTGAGCCAGGAGGGACCGGCCTACCGCGACGCGCTGGCCGGCCTGCGACAACCCTTGGAGCGGCGCTCCGGGGTTGAGGTATTGGTAACCGAGTTGAACGGGCGCGCCGATCGGGCCGAGGCGGCCTTCAAGGCGGTCCGGGAATCGGCTCCGACGCTGATCGTGACGTTAGGTAGCCTCGCGACCCGCGAATCGGTCCGGCGGTTACCAGGCGTCCCATTGGTGGCCGGAATGATTCTGACCGCCGAGGAAATCTCCGGGTCCGGCAACGCCACGGGGGTGTTCCTCCAGTTTCCAGTGGCCGTCGAGATGGAATGGATGTCTCGCATGCTGCCGAACGACCGGCGGATCGGGATTCTCTACCATTCCGAGGACAACCATCAACGCGTCGCCGAGGCCCGCCGGCTGGCCCCGGGGCTCAACCTGGTGCTCCAAGCGATTCGAATCGACGCGCCCGGACGGATTCCCGATGCGCTCGACAACCTCTCCCGGAAGAACGATGTCTTGTGGGGGATGGTCGATCCGATGGTCTTCAACCCGGAGACCGCCCAGACGTTGTTGTTGTTCTCGCTCAAGTCCCAACTCCCGCTGGTCGGGCCGTCGCCGCCGTGGGTCAGGGCCGGGGCCTTGTTCGCGCTCGACCGGGACTACGCCGACGTCGGTTTGCAGTGCGCTGAGCTGGCCGAGAAAGTCCTTGACGGTGCGGCGGCTGGTTCGCTCGGACCGGTACCGCCACGGCGGGTGCGGCTCAGCCTCAACAAGAACACCGCCGACCAGCTGAAGATCGAACTCCCCGCCAAGATGGTGCGGGACGCCGGAGAGGTGTTCCCATGATCCGCCCGATTCAAGCTCGGCTCGGAACCAAGCTCCGAATCCTGACGATCGGCGTCACCCTGCTCTTGGTGGGCGCGGTCGGAACGGTTTCGGTGGTCCGGTTTAAGAGTTTTGGTCAGGAGCGACTGCTCCACAAAGCCGAAACCCTGGCCAAGATGACGGCCGAGACCAGCACGTTTGCCCTGTACACGAAATCAGAAATCGAGCTCCGTCGGATCGCCCAGGGGCTCCGGGCCGATCCCGAGATCGCGTTCGTCCAATTCATTGATCCGGCCGGCGCGGTCGTGATGACCCGAACCTTTCTGGGGGACGGCCCCAGTCCGAGTACCGACGGGGGTGCCGAACCGATCGCTGGGGCCAGAAGCGGCCCGGACGGCGTCGAGGCTTCGGCCAAAGTCAGCGGGGGGTCGCCCCTCAAAGGCAGCGATCCCCTGACCGACGGGGGCGCCCTCGGCCTCGGGGCGGGTGTGGTGCGGGTCGGCCTGACTCGAGACCTCGCCGATGCCGACGTTCGCCAGTACATGGCCGTGGTCGGCGCGATGGCGCTGTTGGCTCTGGTCATCGGGCTCACACTGTCGAATTGGGTAACCACCCGGCTCACCGCTCCGATCGCCGAATTGGCTACGGCCACTCACCGCGTTGCCGCCGGTCACCTCGATGTTTCGATTGCCGTGAAGTCGGACGACGAGCTCGGCGAGCTGGCGACCGACTTTACCACGATGGTGGAGCGCCTCCGGGGGTCGCGCCGCGATCTTGAGGAGTCACATCGAGAGCTGGAGAGCCGGGTCGAAGCCCGCACCCGGGAGCTCGCCCTGGCCACCGAGGGTGCCCACGAGCTGGCCCGCCGAGCCGACGAAGCCAACCAAGCGAAGTCCCAGTTCCTGGCCAACATGAGCCACGAGATTCGGACCCCGATGAACGGGGTCCTGGGAATGGCACAGCTGCTGCTGACCGGGCCGCTTCCGGACGCCCAGCGCCGTCAAGCCCAGACCATCATGGTTTCCGCCGAGGCGTTGCTCGGGGTCATCAACGACATCCTTGACTTTTCCAAGGTGGAAGCCGGGCGGCTTGAACTCGAAGAACTCGAATTCGAAATCGCGGAGGTCCTAGCCGACGCGAGCGAGGTGGTCGTTCCGAAGGCTCATGCCAAAGGCATCGAGTTGGCCGCCGGCGTCGGGTCGGAGGTGCCCG
>JAYVJS010000650.1:0-4003 GCA_043769075.1 Gemmatimonadota bacterium
GTCCGACGGAGGACCTCGCCGACTCGGATCAAGGCCCGGTCGCCTTCTTGGTGGCCATGCGTATCATTGATCTGCTTGAGTCCATCGACATCGGCAAACAACAACAAGAATCGCTGCCCGGTTCGGCCGGCGAGTCGTAGGTGTCCCTGAGCGATCGTGGTAAACCCCCGTCGGTTGAGCAGTCCCGTTAACTCATCGGTGAGCGAGAGTCCCCGCAACGAGGCCACCACCCGGTGCCGGCCGATCGCGCATCGGATCACCCGGGCGAGCCCTTCCGCACTCGCTTGGGTCTTGATCACGACATCTTGGGCGCCGAGCTGGATCGCGTCGAAGCCGGCCAACTCGTCCTCGGGCGCCGCCAACATGATGACCGGCACCGACGGGGCGGCCTGGGCCAAAGCCGCGTAGGTATCGAGACCGAGACTGTCGGGCAAATTGAGATCGAGCAGCACGAGGTCGATACCGCCGTTGGCCAGCCGATCTTGGGCGGAGCGGAGCGACGCCACCGATTCAACCAGAAAGTGACTCGACCGCGATCGAGCTAACAACTGGCGCATCCGCATCGCCTCAACCGGATTGTCCTCGACCAGCAGAACGGTCAGACCATTTCCGGCGGCCCCGTTGCTAGCGAGCCGGGGCCGATTGGCTAACGTGGGCCCCTTGGCCGTTAGCATCACTGTACTCGGAGTTCTCAAAGGAACGCTCCTAAATTTGCCCACCAGGTTGAATTGGCCGGTAGCTACCAAGTCCGGCACCGGCTCGAAGGCAGGCCGTGTGCCAATGTTAGGGTGCGACATAAGTCGTTATGAACCAATTCTTTAGATCTGGTGGCTGGAGACGGTGACCGGCCGCTGATGCCAAACCCGGCAATTGCTGCCGAGGTCCGGCCGGCCGGCCCGGGTCGGTCTCAGATAGGGCCCAAGCCATCGGGCGCAGGCTGACTATCTTCCCGCAATGGATTCGTTGCGGCTTCCCAAATCGCTCGCCACACTATTGGGCCACGCCATCGACTACGCCGGCCTGTTTCCCCCGGCCGCTTTGTCCCTTGATGATGTCGTTCGGAACTACGCCGGCTATCGGGCTTCGCCGGAGCAGTGGGCGCTCGGCCGCCTCATCGTTCCGGCCAATCGGTTGCCTGAGTTCACCGCCGCCCTGGCCAAAGGAAACATTGCACCCGCTGGATGGCGGGTGTCGGCGACCCTGGGCTCTGATCTGGTCGCCGAGGGCCGCTTGGTGTCCGAGGCCGCTCGAGATCTGGCGGCCGCCGGCGTGGTGATCGATGCGGTCGAAGCCAAAGTCGGCGATGTTGCTGCGGTCGAGACGTTGGCCCGCTGGGCGGGGCCGACGGTTACCTGGTATGCCGAAGTCGGTCTGCAGGTGGAAAGTGGCGCCGTGCTGGACGCCATTGCCGGATCCGGCGGGTCCGCCAAGGTCCGGATGGGCGGGGTGACGCCCGAGATCTTTCCGGATCCCGAGGCGGTGGCGGCGATGGTCGCCGCGGTCATCGCCCGAGGATTGACGTTCAAAGCAACAGCGGGGCTCCATCATCCACTGCGAGGTCTCTATCCGCTCACCTATCAACCCGACAGTGAGTCGGCTCCGATGTTTGGGTATCTCAACCTCCTCCTCGCTACCATGCTGACCCAGCTCGGCCGGCCGGCGGGGGAGGTCCGCGAGGGGTTGCTCGAATCGGCTGCCAGTGAGTTGCACGCCGATGACGGCGGACTTCGGTGGCGCCACTATCGCCTGACGGGGCTTGACGACTGCCGGAGGGCATTCCACGGCTTCGGATCCTGTTCGTTTCGTGAACCGCTCGATGAACTCGAAAATGCCCTAACGCCATGACCCGATCTCTTGACCACACTCACAACCCATCGGTACGCTCGTGGGTGGAATCCTCTCGGCGGCCCACCACCGACTTCCCGATCCAAAACTTGCCGTTCGGTGTCTATCGGACTCGGGGCCGGCCGGACGACGCCCGCATCGGCGTCGCGATCGGCGACGAAATCTTTGACCTCAATAGGGCGGCGGGCCGCGGCCTGCTCACCCCACTTCCCACCGATGTCCAAGAAGCCCTCGCGGCCCGGAGCCTGAACCCCCTGATGGCGCTGGGGCGGGGGGCCGCCACCGAAATCCGGCATCGGCTGTTCTCCTTGCTGCAGGACGGGGCCGCCGGTCGGGCGACCGTCGCCGAGTGCCTCGTGCCGGCGGCGACGGCCGAAATGTTGGTGCCGGCTCTGATCGGCGACTACACCGATTTTTACGCCTCGATCTTTCACGCCACCAACGTGGGAAGCATGTTCCGGCCGGAAAATCCATTGCTGCCCAACTACAAATACGTCCCGATCGGCTACCACGGACGGGCGTCGTCGATCGTCGCCAGCGGCACGCCGGTACGACGGCCGATGGGCCAGATCAAGGAAGGCCAGGGCAGCGACCCACTGTTCGGCCCGACCCGGTCGCTCGACTACGAATGCGAGATCGGCGCCTATCTCTGTGGGAGCAACGCCTTAGGCAATGAAGTCCCAATGGCCGAAGCCGAGTCGCGGCTGTTTGGGATCTCGCTGCTCAACGACTGGTCGGCCCGGGATGTCCAGAGCTGGGAGTATCAGCCCCTCGGTCCGTTTCTGGCCAAGAACTTCGTGACGTCGGTGGCACCCTGGGTCGTCACGATGGATGCGCTGGCGCCGTTCCGGGTCCCCTCCTTCGATCGGCCGGCGGGCGACCCTGAGCCGCTCCCGTATCTCCATGCCGAGTCGGATCGGCGAGGGGGCGGGATCGACGTGGTTGTCGAAGTCTGTCTGGTGTCCGCCCAAATGCGGACCGAAGGCCTCGCGCCGTTTCGCCTGAGCCTCGGGCGGCTCTCCACGATGTATTGGACCTTTGCCCAGCTCGTGACCCACCATGCGAGTAATGGATGCAACCTCCGCCCGGGGGATCTCCTCGGGAGCGGGACGATCTCCGGCCCGACCCGCGATAGCCGGGGGTGTTTGCTCGAAATGACGTGGCGGGGCGCCGAACCAGTCACGCTCCCGACCGGCGAGCTCCGGCGGTTTCTTCTCGACGGAGATGAAGTCATTCTTCGAGGTGCTTGCGAACGGGAAGGGGCGGCCCGAATTGGACTCGGCGAGTGTCGCGGAGTCGTTGTGGCGGCCTGACCCAACCGAGGGAGTCACCGATGGATTTGACCGATCAGCGAACTGAGTATCGGCAGGGGCGGCTCGACGAGACTTCCGTTGCCGATGACCCCTTGGCCCAATTCCGCCTGTGGTATCAAGCCGCGGTCGAGGCATCGGTGCCCGAGCCTAACGCGATGACGTTGGCCACCGCAAGCGAGGGCCGGCCGTCCGCCCGAATCGTCCTGCTCAAAGGCGTCGACGACCGCGGATTCGTGTTTTTCACCGACTATCGTAGTCAGAAGGGGTCCGAGCTGGAGGGGAATCCCCAGGCCGCCTTGGTCTTCTTCTGGCAGCCGCTGGAGCGCCAAGTCCGGGTAACCGGCTCGGTCGCCAAAGTGGCCCGCGCCGAGTCCGAGGCGTACTTCGATTCCAGGCCCGCCGGCAGTAAGCTGGGCGCCTGGACTTCCCATCAGAGCAGCGTGATTTCGGATCGGGCCGTGCTGGAGCGCGCCTTCGCCGAGACCGAGGCCAGGCTCCGGCAACAGGTCCTCGAATGCCCTCCACACTGGGGCGGCTACCGCGTCATTCCGGCCGAGGTGGAGTTTTGGCAAGGGCGCCCGAGTCGGCTTCACGATCGAATTCGATACCGGCTCGACGCCGGCCATTGGGTTCGACACCGCCTCTCCCCCTGAGCACCGGCCGCGCCGTCCGGTGACCGGAATCGAAGCGAGCTTCGCGCGAGCCATCGCGGCCGTTGCCGGAGGACCAGTCACCGCGGTGGTGGCCGTCTCCGGCGGGCCCGATTCGATGGCCCTGCTGGATCTCGCGGTCCGGGCGGCCCAATCGTTAGGCATGAACCTGATCGTCGCGCACTTCGATCATGG
>JAYVJS010000651.1:0-4728 GCA_043769075.1 Gemmatimonadota bacterium
TCCGGTTCCAGGAGAAGCTGAGTCGCTGGCCATGGCGGCGGAGATCTCCGCCGCCGGGATCGCCAAACCCGCCTAACGAGCCACCTCAGTTGGTGCCACCGCTACCGGTCGAAACCGGGCCCGATCTTGGCGACGAATCCCTCAAACGGATCGGTCCCGGAGACTTCAATCCGGGGCAGCGCGAGCAAGCGGTCCTCGAACCGGGCCTTTCGTTCGAGGTAGGAGAAACCGAAGAGGAAGCCCGAGGCGCCGGCCAGGTGCTCCACCACCCGATCGGTGTCGCCGAAGGGGTAGGCCACCGCGGTCGAGGACCCTGAGAGCTCGCATTCGAGCCGGGTCCTCGAGCGGAGGAACTCACCCGCCACCTCGGCCGGCGCCAGCGAGGTCAGCGACCGGTGACTGCAGGCGTGCGACCCGAACCTGGCCCCCTGGGCGGCCAGGTCCCGGATCTCATCCCACCCCAGCAAGGGCACCCGCTCGCCTAACGCTTCGTCCCAGGCGTTGAACCCGCCAACCTGGTCGACCACCAGGAAAACCGTGGCGCCGAAGCCATGACGCTGGAGCAGCGGCCAGGCGTGCTCGGCGAAATCGCGGTACCCGTCGTCGAAGGTGAGCAGGACCGCCCGGCCCGGTAGCGGCTTCCGAGCTTCCACCGCCCGGGCCCACTGCTCGATGGTGACACCCACGAAGCCGTTCGCCGCCAAGTACTCCAATTGGCGATCGAGTTCTTCCGGCGTCACTCGATAGCGGCGATTGCTTTCGGCCCCGGAGGGAGCCACCCGATGGTACATCAGGATCGGCAGGTGGGTCGTGACGACGGGTTCCTCCAATAGGACCACGGCCGGTCCGGCGCCCGCGGCACGAAAGGTCGATGCGACACGGGCGACCGGCGCCACCGAGGGACCCAGCTCGACCGTTTCCGGTTCCCCGGATGACGGCCCATCGGGGGCATCGGGTTCCCGGCGAGAAAGGACCTGAATTCGGTAGTGGGGGGTGCGGAATTCCTTGGTGAATCGAAGGGCCGGTTCTGAGGCCAGCACCCGGCCGATCGTCTTGGCTCCGTAGGGGAGGCCCCAATCAAAGCCGGCCTCCTCGGGACCATCAGCGACCACATTGGCGTGCGCGAGAACCATCCGCCCACCGGGCACCAGAGCCGCGGCGAGGCGGGCGGCAATTTCCGGTAGGCGGGCCAATCCAACGTAGTAGAGCACTTCGCTGCAGACGATCGCATCGAAACCCGCCGGCAGCGGATCGGTCATCAGGTCGAGCCGGATGAAGTCGACATTGGTCAGCTCGGCGCACCGGCGGGCCGCGCGCTCCAGAGCCACCACCGAAATGTCCGCGGCGGTAACCCGGTTGACCCGCCGGGCGAGCGCGACGGTGAAGTCCCCCTCGGCGCAGGCAAGTTCGAGTACCGACTGAGCCCCTTCGGGAACAAGATTGAGAGTCTGGAGGTATTTGAGCCTCTCGTACTCCGACTGGTACTTCCAGGGATCGGCGCCTGCCGCGAACAGCGATTCGAAGTGGTGGCGGTCATACCGGCTCCCGACGGCTCGAACCGGGGGCGGCTCCGGGTTGGGGACCTGGTCCGGCGGCGGCGGGCCAAGGAACTCGGGACGATAGCGCACCGGCCCGGTGGTGAGACCAACACCGATGGGGGAGACTGGCTGGCCAGTGGCTCTGGCCAGATCCAGGGCGTCATCGAGGAACTGTCGGGGCAGAGTCGCCCGGCGAGACACCGAGGATCCGACCTTGCCAGTCGGATGGCGGCCAAGCAGCATCGCCAGAGACCCCGGCACCGAATCGACGAGTCCGTCCGCAGCCAAGTTGCGAGCGGTCGCTTCCACCAGTCGTTCTCGGAGGGTCCCCGGTCGCCCGAACGAATCGCCGAGAAGCGCCTCTCGGACCGTGGCTCGGCAGAGTTCCATTCCGGCGACGGTCGTGATGGCGACCCTGAGCTCGTGGGGGCCGATCCGGCCGGTCGGGTTGGCAACCGGAATCCATCCAATCGACCGGCCACCGACGTGAGTATCAACCCAGATTCGGTCGGCGCCGCCCTCTAACGTCGGCAACCCGGCGCTGATCTCGATTGAAACCGTGTTGCCGGCCACAGCCACCAACGAGCCGGGTTGTCGCCCGTCATCGGGTCGACCGGGATCATAGAAATCACCGAGCCGCCATCCGGCTCGCCCCCAGATCTCCTGGAGGAGGACCGTCCAACCGACAACCTGATGGACCCGGGCATCCCAAGGGTCGCCTTCCGGGATCGGCTCGGTTGCCCGAGCCAACTCAAGCGCGCCCCGGTAAATCGTTCGGGACCAGTAACCACCGAGGATCTTCCAAGCGGCTTCCGCCGCAACCGCATCGAGGATCACGGTCGCCGGCACCCCACCATCGAAAACCGGGAGGTCCACGGTCCCAATCGGACGGCCCTCCAGCGCCATCGAGATGGTGAGAACTTCGACGCCCGGCGGTGGCACCACGGCACCAAAGGGCTCCGTCAGCTCGAGCCGGACGGCGTGACTTCGTCCGATGGTGAGTGGCCGCGGCTCGGGGCATTGCTGGAGCGCCATTTCCTCGAGACTACGGGTGGCCTTGCGGGCGAGCCCGGGGGCCCCAGTCTGGCGTTCGAGCAGAGCGAGGAATCGCTCGATTCCGGGCCCCACCTCGGGCCAGAGGGCGAAGGCTTGGTGCGGGGCGAGCGCCCTCGGCAGCGACAGAGCGGGAAGCAGTACCGTGGCGACCCATCGGTGATCAAGATTGGGGGCCCGTTCCCCGGCGAGGTCGGCAAGAAGGTCGCACGCCTCACCCCCGCGCCCGATCTCGAGCCCGGCCGGCCAGCAGGCGTACAAGTAGCGGGCCGCCGCGAGCCCCGCGGGCCCTAGGCCGGCCGCATGTTCCGGTTTCGGGGCTTGGACCCGCGGATCGGCCGAGTGTCCCCGGGCCAAGACGAGAAGGCCGTCGATCAGCATCTGCCGGGGGTCCATCGAAGCGGAACCTGGCCGCATCCGGTACCGGGCCGAGGGATCGGGAATCGAGATGAACCGAGCGCCGGTTCGCGCAACTCGTTGCCAGAGATCCCAATCCTCCCCAGTCTTGAGGGAAGGGTCGAACAGCCCCACCTGGTCGAGACAACGCCGTCGAACCAGACAACTGTGAATCGGGAACTGGGAGGCTTTCCCCAGCAAATCGAAGAGGTCACCGGACCGGGTGCAGGTGATGCCCGGCGCAGCCGTGCCATCGCCGGCGACCCGGACCCACTGGCTGTACGCCGCCCCCGCCTCAGGATCGGCGGCCAGGGACCCGACCAGCCGTTCGAGGTGGAGCGGCGAGATTTCGTCGTCCGCATCAAGGAACAGCAGCAGGTCGTGGCGCGCGGCCTCGATCCCGACGTTCCGCGCCGCGCTCACCCCCTGATGAGCGCCGACCACCAACCGGATCCGGGGGTCGCGCTCCGCCCAGGCCGACACCAATTCAGAGGTTCGGTCGGAAGAGCCGTCATCGACGACCACGACCTCCCAGTTGGTCCAAGTCTGCGCCCGGATGGACTCCAAGGTGGGTTCGATGGTATCCGCGGCTTGAAAGGCCGGGACAACCACCGAAACGGCGGAGGTCCGGAGGTCGGCTGGCTCTGTCACCCCGCTCTTTCCCAACCGACGAACCCGGCGGCTTGACTGCCACAAGCTCCACGGTCCAGCCAGGTTCCCGCGAATCTCCGCAACCAGGAGACGGAGCGGGTAGTCCCGCCGGCCTCGGACCCACCGCACCAGCCTGCGAGCATGCCACATCGGGAGCCACCACCCGAGACGCCAGAGGACCCGCTTGTCGCCGTCATCGAACAGCGTTACCAAATGGTAGGCGACATGGCCTTTGCTATAGTTGTAGATCTGGCGCTCGAGGCCGGCCATCTCGCGGCGATGGCGGTGCCAGACGTGGGCCCCGGGCTCGTAGACAACCAGGTGACCGGCCTTGAGGGTGCGGTAAAAGATGTAGGTATCCTCGCCGACACCGGTCGGCGTCCCGGGGCCAAGCCGCTCGTCCATCAGCCCGATGGCGGGATCACCAAAGATCTCAGCCCGAAATGCGGCGTTGGCCGTCCCCCCGAGGTCCCAGGTCGGCACCGCATCGCGGCGGAACCAGGCAAACCAGTCCTGATTGAAGGTGGCTCGACGAAAACCGCGACTGAGGCCCCCGTAGTGCTCGAACAATCGTTGGGACGGGGTCGCGAGCTCGAGCGGCAGGACGTTGCCGGTCACGATCATGACCGCGGGGTCGGCCATGGGGGTGATCAGTCGTTCGACCCATTCCGGTGGCACGATGACGTCGTCGTCGGTCGAGAGGATGATCGCGCCATGACTCGCACTGATGGCCGCGTTCCGAGCATAGGAACTCCCAGCTCTCGATTCCTGGACCAGTCGGACTCCCGGAAATTCGGCCACCACCGGCGCGGTCAGCCCTGACTTGGGGTGATTGTCGGCGACGATGATCTCGATCGGGCGGCCGGAGCGTTGGTCTTCGAGCGACTTCAGGCACCACCGGAGGTCATCAGGGCGGTCGTAGGTCCCCACGATGACCGAGACTGGAACGGAGGTCGGGAGCGCGGGGGCCGTCTCGCCGGCCCCCTGAAAGCGGTAGCGGCGCAACATGGCCCGCAGGCCACCCGGCTCGGTGTCCAGACTGGGATCGAGACCGGGCCCCTGGATCTCTTCCAACAGCTCGTACCAACAG
>JAYVJS010000652.1:0-6498 GCA_043769075.1 Gemmatimonadota bacterium
GTCGCAGATCACGCGGCTGACGGAGTCGCCCGGGGAGTTGGCATGGTCGCCGGATGGGAAGTGGCTCTCGTTTGCCATGGCCGTCAAGTTCGAGCGGCCCTGGGCCATTAGTATGCCGGCCGCACCGGCGGGCGCGAAGTGGACCCCGGCGCCTCGTCGCGTCACGGAGCTCCACTATCGGCAGGACCGGGGCGGGTTCATGGATTTGGCTTACACCCAACTCTTCGTGGTGCCCTCCGATGGAGGGACTGCCCGCCAAATTACCAAGGGCGAGTTCAACGTCGGAGCCCGGTTCGACCAGCTCGGTGGTGGGGCCAACTACGACTGGACGCCGGACAGCAAGGCGATCCTGTTCGACGGCCACCGCCAGCCTAACGCCGACAAGAACTATCGGAACTCGGGCATCCACATGGTCGATGTCGCCAGCGGCGAGATTCGGACCCTCACCACCAAGCCCGGCACCTGGATCAACCCGGTGGTCTCGCCGGACGGCAAAACGGTGGCCTTTGCTGGCAATGACTCGAGCCGGAAGAGCTACAAAACCGCCGAGCTCTATTTCATGGGCATCGACGGCGCCAATCAGCGGCTGGCCTCCGGCGACCTCGATCGGGACGTGAGCGATCTGAGCTGGGCACCGGACGGGAGCGGGGTCTACTTCGGGATTCAGGATAAGGGCACCGCGAATCTCTACTTCGCCGCCGTTCGAGGCGGGTATCGGCAGCTCACCACCGGGAACCACATGCTGGGCGTCAGTTCGATTTCGAAGACCGGTATTGCGGTGGGGACCAAGACGTCACCGAAGGAGCCGGGCGACGTGGTTCGGTTTGCGGTGGCGAAGCCGGCAGAAATTACCAAGCTCACCGATGTGAACGGAGACGTCCTCCAGAACATCAAGCTCGGCGACGCCGAAGAGATCTGGTACACCTCGACCAGTGGGACCAAGGTCCAGGGCTGGATCGTCAAGCCGCCGAATTTCAACCGGAGCCGGAAGTATCCGTTGATCATGGAGATTCACGGTGGCCCCCACGGGATGTACGGTGTCGGGTTCAGCTACATGAATCAGAATTTTGCCGCCAACGGCAACGTCGTGTTGTTCGTCAACCCGCGAGGCAGCACTGGGTACGGGACTGGGTTCGGCAATGCGATCGAACGCCAGTATCCCGGGGTTGACTACGACGACCTCATGGCCGGGGTCGATACCGTGGTTGGGCGCGGATACATCGATACCAACCGGATGTATGTGGGCGGGTGCAGTGGCGGCGGGGTGTTGTCGAGTTGGGTCATTGGGCATACCACCCGATTTGCGGCCGCGGCGGTCCGGTGCCCGGTCACCAACTGGATGAGCATGGCCGGGCAGACCGACGTGCCGCTTTTCATCGACAACTTCTACGACAAGCCGTTTTGGGAAGATCCGGCCCCGTGGCTCAAGACCTCGCCGATCATGTACGTCAAGAACGTCAAGACCGCGACGTTGCTGATGACCGGCGAACTCGATCTCCGGACGCCGATGCCGCAGTCCGAGGAGTTTTACTCGGCTCTGAAGCGACTCAACGTCCCGACCGAGCTGCTCCGGTTTTCGGGCGAGTACCACGGAACGTCGTCGAAGCCGTCGAATTTCATCCGAACCCAGCTCTATATGATGAGCTGGTATCAGAAGTTTACCGGCCCGGCAACTCCGTAAACACGAGCGACTCCGAGTTGACGCAATAGCGGAGTTTGGTCGGCGCCGGTCCGTCGGTGAAGACGTGGCCCAGGTGACAGTCGCACCGGACGCAGAGAATCTCGGTCCGGCTCATCCCTTGGCTCTTGTCGGCGTGGGTCTTCACGTTTTCAGGAGCCACCGGCTGGAAGAAGCTGGGCCACCCGGTGCTGGAATCGAATTTCGAGTCGGAGGCGAACAACGGCAGATCGCAACAGACGCAGGAATAGAATCCCTTCCGTTTGTTGTCGAGCAAGGTGCCGCAGAAGGGGCGTTCGGTTCCCTTGCCTCTGGCAATCGCGTACTGCTCGGGGCTCAACATGGCCCGCCAGTGAGAATCGGGTTTGACGACCGGCTCGGTGTCGATGGAAACCAGTTGACTCTGATTGTTGAAGATTTTGACTTTCATGCCCCAAATATAATCCCTAACCCCCGAGTTTCCCTTGCGCTACACACTTCTGCTGTTCGCCCTGGTCCAGGCGCATCCCGTGGCGGCCCAATTCGACGGCCTCAGGTTCCGGAACATCGGACCGGCAACCCCGAGCGGCCGGATCGACGATTTTGCCGTTTCGGCGCGCGATCCCCGGATTTTCTACATCGCCGCGGCGACCGGCGGGGTCTGGAAGACCACCAATAACGGCGTCACGGTCACCCCGGTCTTCGACAACGGCGGATCGGGGTCGGTGGGGGCCGTGGCCGTCGCCCCGGCCGATGCGAACCTGGTCTGGGTTGGGACCGGCGAGGCCAACAACCGGCAGAGTTCGTCGTGGGGCGATGGGATCTACAAGTCCACCGACGGAGGTAAGTCGTGGAAACACATGGGCCTCAAGGACTCAAAGCAGATTGCCCGGATCGTGGTCGACCCGGTCGATCACGAGGTTGTTTATGCCGCGGCTCTCGGTGATTTGTGGAAGGCCGGCGGTGACCGGGGCGTCTACAAGACCGTCGACGGAGGGATTTCCTGGGCCCGGGTGCTCGAAGCAGGTCCCGACGCCGGCGCCGTTGAACTGGTTATGGACCCGACCAACAACAAAGTCCTCTACGCCGCCACCTATCAGCGGCGCCGGACCAGCTGGGGCATGAATGGTGGCGGCCCCAACTCGGGCCTGTGGAAGACGGCTGACGCCGGGCGAACCTGGACCCGATTGACGACCGGTTTGCCGGACGGGTCGATCGGCCGGTCGGGGCTCGACGTTTACCGGGCCAACCCGAACATCGTCTATGCCCGGATCGAACACCCCACCCAGGGGGGGGTCTATCGGAGCGACGATGCCGGGGCGTCGTGGAAGAAGATGGGATCGACCAATCCGCGGCCGATGTATTTCGGGGTCATCAAGGTCGATCCCAAGAACGACCTCAGGGTCTACGTTCCCGGGCTCAACGTGCTGGCCTCGGATGACGGCGGGAAGACCTTCCGGTCGATGGACGAGAAGATCCATGTCGACTATCACGCCATGTGGATCAACCCATCGGACCCGGAGCATCTGATGATCGGCGGCGACGGCGGAGTGGGCATCAGCTACGATCGGGGTGCCAAGTGGATGTGGATGCCACACTTGCCGGTGGGCCAGTTCTACCATGTCGGCTTCGACATGCAAACGCCGTACAACATTTGCGGCGGACTTCAGGACAACAATACCTGGTGCGGGCCGAGTCAAGTGCGGTCCAAGGACGGCAGCGCCAACGACAACTGGTTTGTGGCGCAAGGCGGCGACGGATTCGTCGGGTTGATCGATCCGACCAATCACCGGATCATCTACGCCGAATCGCAGGACGGCAACATCGTGCGAACCGATCGGACCACCAACGAACGGAAGAGCATCCGGCCGGAAGCCCCGACCGGCCAGCCGCCGCTCCGGTGGAACTGGGACACTCCGTTCATGCTCTCGCCCCACGACCCGGCCACCCTCTACGCGGGGGCCAACAAGCTGTACAAGTCGGCCGACCGGGGCCATTCGTGGAAAGCCGTCAGCGGCGACCTAACGTTGGCGCTCGATCGGGACACCGTTGAATTGATGGGCGTCAAGGGGAAGGACATCAAGATCGCGAAGAATGATGGGGTCTCGGTCTACGGTACCCTGTTCACCATCGCTGAGTCGAAGCTCAAGAAGGGACTACTCTACACGGGGTCCGACGACGGCCAGGTCTTCGTCTCGAGAGACGACGGAGCGCAGTGGGCCAACGTGACGTCGAAGATTCCCTCGGCACCGAAATGGGCCTACGTGTCGAAAGTCGAACCGTCGAAGTTCGCCGAGGGCACGGTGTATGTCACTTTCGACGGCCACCGGAGCGGCGATTATGGCACCTATGTGTACGCGAGCACTGATTTTGGTGGCTCGTTCCGCCCGATCGCGGCCGGCTTGCCCGCCGGGGTAGTCGTGCGGACCATTGCCGAGGACCAAAAGAATCCCGACGTCCTTTACCTCGGCGCTGAAAACGGCCTCTATGTCACCACCGACCGGGGCCGTTCGTGGGTCCGAGTCAAAGCCAATTTCCCGACGGTGCCCGTCTACGAAATTACCCTACACCCGCGCGACAACGCGATGATCCTGGCAACCCATGGCCGGGCGGTTTGGATTCTCGACGATCTGACCCCGTTCCAGCAGTTTGCGACCGCGGCCACCAAGGACGCTCACATCTTCGACCTCGCCCCGTCGGTGCAACGGGTCTTGGCTGAAGACCGGATGCGGGAGTTCGAGGGCGACATGCGATTTTTGGGCGAGAATCCGCCGGTCGGCGCGCCGATTACCTACCACCTGAAGACCAAGGCCGATAGCGTCCGGGTCGTCATCAAGGATGGTTCCGGTGCGGTGATTCGGGAGCTCAAGGGAGACAGTCTCAAAGCCAAAACCGCCGCGGGAATCAACCGGGTGATCTGGGACTTCCGGGTTGAGCCGCTGGCGCCGTCGAAGCGATCCGGTCCGGGGCTGCCGGCGTTCTTCGGAATTGGTCGTGAAGGACCAGTCGTGGTGCCCGGAACTTACAGCGCTGCGTTGGTGGTCAATGGCAAGGAGGCGGCTTCGACGCCGGTGGTCGTCCGGCTCGACCCCGAGGTCACCTTTGCCGATGCGGATCTCAAGGACCGGTTTGACACCATGATGCAACTCCATCGAATGAACGGAACGTTGAGCGCCGCCTCGGACGCCGTCCGCGACGCCGACGATCAGTTGGGGGCGATCCGAAAAGGAATGCCCGATTCCACCAAAGTGCCTCCGCCGATCAAGGCGACGATGGACTCGTTGACCAAGGAGCTTGGCAGTCTCAAGAAGAAGCTCGGGATCCGAACCCCGGGTGAGGACCTCTTTAGTGTCGATTTTGCCGAGCTGCGGCGGGCCCTCCCGATTCGGATGGCCATGGCCGGCGGCGATATTGGCGGGGCCCACGTTCGGCCGAGTGAAGCCAACCGCCAAACCGTCGCGGCGCTGGTCACGGAAATTCCCGCGGCGGTGACGGAGGTCAACGCGTTCCTGGCCAAGTTGAAGCCGTTCTACCTCCGGCTGGCCGAGGCCGGACTCTATCCGGTTGTGCCGGCCGCGGTCGAGGATAAGCGGTGATGTGGCTCCCCCGGGTCGGTCACGTGGTGGTGGCCTTGGTTGCCGCCGGCTCGCTTGGGGCTCAATCCAAGCGGCCGATGACGTTTCTCGACGTCCAGCAGATGAACCAAGCGGGCGGGGTGGCCCTCTCGCCCGACGGCCGCCAGGCGCTCTACACTCTGTCCGTTGCGGATTGGAAAGAGGCCAAGCGGTACACCGACATCTGGGTCGTCGCCACTGACGCCGGGGCTGCCTCGGCGCGCCAGCTGACGTTCACGAAGGACAAGAACGAGACGACGCCGTTGTGGTCGCGGGACGGGTCGTTCTTTGTCTTCAGCTCCAATCGCGACGCCGTCGCGCCCGCGACCGGCAATCAACTCTATGCCATGCGGGCCGACGGCGGTGAGGCGCGCAAGCTCACCGCGGACAAGGAAGGGGTCGGCTCGTACGCGTTTTCGAAAGACGGCCGTTGGCTGGTCTACTCGGCGGGCAAAACCGACGAGCAGCAAGTGTGGGCACTTCCGGTGGCGGATCTCTCGGCCGCTCCAGTTCAGCTGACCAAGCACGCGACTCCGATTACTTGGTGGAAGGTGTCACCGGACAGTCGGATGCTGTACTTCGTGGCGCCCGACAGCGTCGACAAGGACAACAAGGACCGGATCGAGAAAAAGTTCGACGTCCGGATCCGGAATGAAGACTCGCCCCTCCGCCATCTGTGGGTTCTGGACCGCGACAGCCGAACCGAGAAGCGCCTGACCGGTGGTGCTGAGTACACGGTGGGCGGGGTCGAGATCTCGCCGGACGGCCGGTGGATCGGTTTCAACGGCACTCCGAATGATCGCTACAAACGAACCGTAACCGAGACCGGTCTCTATGCGGATCTGTTCCTGATCGCACTTGAGTCCGGGAAGATCGAACGCCTCACCACCAACGCCGAGATTGGGGAGAGCAACCTCTCGTTTTCGCCCGACAGCAAATGGATCGCCTTTTCCGCCGACAACGACTTCGTGTATTCACGAGACTCTCGGGTGTATCTCCGTGAAGTCGGAGCGGCCGGCGGGTCATGGCGGAAGTTGAGTGAGGGATTCGACGGGGCGGTGTCGGTGGAGTGGTGGTCGAAGGACGGCAAGACCATCTATTTCACCGAAGGCAGGAAGGCCACCACCCAAGCGATGGCGCTCGACGTTGCGAGCGGCACGGTCGCTCCGGTTTCGCGAGTGACCGGCACCGTGGGCGTCGCTCGAGACGAGGACACCGGACTCTTGG
>JAYVJS010000653.1:0-4311 GCA_043769075.1 Gemmatimonadota bacterium
CGCCCAGTCACAGGCCCTGGCCCGGGCCACCAACTCACTCCGATCGTCCGCGACGGCGTTGGCGTCGGCCTCGGAGAACATGCGGAGGGAGGCGACGACCCAAGAAACGTTCGCCCGGCATGGACTCGACACGACCACGCAACTGTCGGCGCGAGCGGGGCTGGCGGCCTCGGCGGGCGCTCGGGCGGCCCGGGTCAGCCAGCGAGCGGCCACCGACGCCGCCAAACATCGGCTCGGAATCGGCGAGGCGATCGAGCGGCTAGTACGGGTGCAAGGATTCGTCAGCGACAGCTCCCGCCAGGTTGTTGCGTTAGGCGCCACCACGGGCCGGATCCGGGGGTTCCTCAGTTCGATTCAGGAACTGGCCGAGTTGACCAACTTGATTGCGCTCAATGCCTCGATCGAGGCCGCCCGGGCCGGTGACGCCGGCCGTGGGTTTGCCGTCGTTGCGCAGGAGATTCAGCAACTCGCCATTCAGAGTGCCAAGGCCAGTGAAGAGGCGGCCGGCCTTGCCGCCGCTATCTCGGAGGAAACCGCCGCCATCGTCGACCAGATGGCCCGGGGCGAAGAGCTCGTGGCTGGGGTGGGACAAGTCAGCGCGGAGGCGGCCGGTGCACTGGACGCCATCGTGCAGGCGACGCAAGAGGCCGGCGAGCATGCCAGGACCATCGCCGAATCGGAAGCGGAACAGGAGCAGGGCAGTCGCCGACTCGCCGACCAGATTCGACAACTGGCTGAGACCGCGGTTCGGATGCGGGGGGAGACCGAGTCTCTCGCGGGGCAAGCCTCGGATGCGAGCCGAGGGCAGGCGGAGCTCGATCTGGCGATTGCCGAGCTCCAACGGGTGGCGGCTCACCTCAAGAGCCTCGCCCGGCACTTCGCCGTCGAGGGGTAGGCGATGGAAACGGTTACGACCCGAGCTCGGCTCCGAGAGGTGATTGGCGGGTGGCGGCAGGCAGGGCGACGGGTGGGATTCGTGCCGACCATGGGATCGTTGCACGAGGGTCACCTAACGCTAATCGACCGGGCTCGACAGCGGTCTGACGGCGTCGTCGCCTCGGTCTTTGTCAACCCGATGCAGTTCGGGCCGAACGAGGACCTGGCCCGGTATCCGCGCGACCTCCCCCGGGATCGACAGTTGCTCGACGAACGGGGAGCCGATCTGCTCTACGCCCCATCGGTGGAAGAGATCTATCCCGAGTCCCCGATCGTTCGGATCGATCCAGGGCCGCTTGCCGATCGGCTGGAAGGGGCGGTGAGGCCGGGACATTTCGCCGGCGTGCTGACCGTGGTGGCAAAGTTACTCCATCAGGTCGGGCCGGACGTCGTCTGTTTCGGACAGAAGGACATTCAACAGGCCACGTTGATTGGTCGAATGGTCTCGGACTTGGACTGGTCCGTTGAGGTTGTCGTCGTTCCCACAGTCCGGGACGCCGATGGCCTCGCCTTGAGTAGCCGGAACGTGTTCCTCTCGCCGACGGAGCGGCAGGACGCGGTGGTCTTGTCGCGCATGCTTCGGGCTCTCGAAGGTGGATGGGGCTCGGGCATCGTGGATGGGACCCAACTGCTAGATATGGGTCAGCGGGCCATGGCGTCGGTTCCGGGGGTTCGGCCCGACTATCTCGTGATCGTCGATCCAGTCCGGTTTGAGCCGATCGAAACCGTGGTTGCCGGAGCGATTGCGGCGGTGGCGGCCCGGGTTGGAACGACCCGGTTGATCGACAACGCGATCTTTGGTCAAGCGGTTGGATGAGTGGAGTCGTTGGTCTGCCCGTGTGGGCCCGGGTCGGGCCCCAACGTCTGGCCCATATCACCCGGGTGGTGGCTTTGGTGGACCAGTGGGCCCAAGGGTTAGCGGTCGCCGAACTGGAGCGAGACCGCTGGCTCCGCGCCGCCTGGCTTCATGACGCCCTGCGGGACGCCGATCCAAGTGAGTTGGCGCATTGGGCGCCGGGCGAGGCGGGCTCGGTTGAATTGTGGCATGGCCCGGCAGCCGCGACCAGAGCCGAGGCCGAGGGCGAGACGGATCAGGGGCTCCTGGCCGCGGTCCGGTTTCACTCAGTGGGCTCGGTTGACTGGGACCGGGTTGGCCAGGTGCTCTACTGCGCCGACTACCTCGAGCCCGGGCGACCGTTCGAGCGGGTCGAACGGGCCGCCCTGGCGGCGCGCTTGCCGGCCGAACCGACTCAGGTATTCTTCGAAGTGGTCCAGCGGCGGATGCTGGACGCGGTTCGCGCTGGGAGGCCAATCCATGATTCGACGGTGACGCTTTGGAATTCACTCGCACGCGCTGGTGGCTCGCGCTCCTAGGCCTCACTGCCGCGGTGTTGGTCGCGGCCGGGCTCTTTGGGCGCCGGGGCGGCGCGGTCCTTCAGCCTGCGGTGGCTTCGGCTGCAGAGCGAGGCATCATCGTTGAGGTCCGAAACGGAACCACCCGGGCCGGGCTAGGCCGGCAAGTGGCCCGTCTCCTTCGGGAGAACGGAGTCGACGTGGTGTTTGTAGGCACCTCGTCCGCCCGGGCAGACTCGACCACGATTCTGGTCCGGCGGGGCGACCTTGCCCGCGGGCACGAGATTGCTCGCCTGTTAGGCGGAGTCCGGGTTCGCTCCGGGCCGGACTCGCTCCTCCGGGTCGACTTGACGATTGTGCTTGGCGCTGATTATCGGCACCCGAAGGGTCGCCTCGCCCTCTAGCCATCTCTGCCGGCGGAGAGGGCAATCACCACATCCATGACGTTGGTTCCGGTCAACCCCCGTCGGAGCAATCCGCCGATGGCGGCGAACGCGGGATAGGCGTTGTGGCGAACGAGCGCCTCCTCGGGGTCGATCCCAGCCTCGATGATGGCCCCCCAGGACTGTGGATCGACGAGGGCGCCCGCCGCGTCGGTCGGTCCATCGCGGCCGTCGGTGCCGCCGGCAAGCAAGACGACGGGGTCGGTGACGGCAGCCAGGCCCTGGGCGGCCGCGAGGGCGAGCTCTTGGCAGCGCCCGCCCAGTCCGTGGTCTGCCCCGAGGGACACGGTGGTTTCACCTCCCCAGATCCACGCCTGTGCCGTGGGCGGCGCCGTCGCGATCTGGCGGCCGATCCACCGACCGGCTTCGGCGGCCCCGTCCGTCAGCAGCGACCCGGACTCAACGACGGCGTACCCGAGGTCGCGGGCTCGTCTTGCCGCATGGTGGCGCGCGGTGGCATTGGAGCCGATGAGGTGAGTGGTGACCCTGTCGAAAAAGCCGTCGCCGGGCTTCGGCGTTTCGGGGAGCGCGCCGCGCTCGACTTGCTCCAGGAGCCGATCGGCGAACTCAGGGACGAGCAACGCCGCCGGGAGGGTGGCCAAGTACTGTCGAATCGCCGTTGCGGTCGATGGGTCGGGCATCGTTGGCCCGGAGCCGATGTCGCCAAGATCGTCACCGGGGACGTCCGACAACACGAAGAGCCGAACTCGCTCCGCCCGGCGAAGGGCGTAGGCTAGCCGTCCGGCGCCCCACTGCGAGAATCGTTTTCTCACCCGGTTGAGATCGCCGATCGGGAGGCCCGCTTGGCCCAGCACTCGGAGCAGGGCCAGGTACTCGTTCGCCGAAATCCCGGCGATCGGGGCGCCAATGAGGCTGGAGGTGCCGCCCGAGAGAAGGACCCATACTTCATCGCCGGCCACGGCTTGGGCGGCCTCGATCGCCAGGGCCGAGGCGGCTGCCGCTGACCGGGTTCCGGGGAGCGGATGGTCGCCGACCAGGCGAATCAGTCGGCGCTCGGACGGTGGACCTTCGTCGGGCATTACCAACAGCCCGCCGGCGAGCGGAATCCCAAGAGAATCGAGGTACTCGACCGCCGCGCCCGCCATCGCGCGGGCCGCCTTGCCGAGCCCGATCAGCCGAACCCGCTCTCCCCGTGGGCAGGTTGCCAGCGCTTCGGTCAGAGCGGCCCGCGGTTGGACGCCCTGAATGGCGGCGTCGTAGATTGCAATGGCGTCGTGGCGAAGTTGGGCGAGGCCGGGCACCTGAAGAACCTAACCCTAGGAGCGACGAGGACGATGGCCGAGCAATTACCGCGATTGTATGGGCTTCATCGGCTGCCTGCGGCGGTAGAGCAGCGCCTGGCCGATCGGTTCGCAATCGACTGGAACCAAGACGACCAGCCGACCCCGGCCGAGGAGCTGATCCGCCTCGCGAGGGACTATGACGGCGTGGTGACGACCGTGACGGATCGAGTTCCGGCGGCGGTGTTCGAGACGTCGGGACGACGCCTCAGGATTGTCGCGAACTTTGGAGTCGGTGTGAACCTGATCGATCTCGACGCGGCGGCCCGCACCGGCGT
>JAYVJS010000654.1:0-4148 GCA_043769075.1 Gemmatimonadota bacterium
CGGACCGTCGGCTGGCCCCGAAAGGTCCCAATCATCAACCCGCCGGCATACTCGATCGTCTGACCACCAACCAGGGTGCCCGGTACCTGTTGCTGTCGAACCAGGTCCAGTCCGCCGACCTGTCCCGAATAGAAATTGGCGTCCCACCGGAGCAACTCCTCAATGCTGGTCTGGACGGCTCCGTCCCCGGTCTGCTCGTAGTCCGACATGTCGATTGCGAAATGACCGTCGGAGCGGGGGGAATAGCCCGTGGCCCGGTTCGGCACGATCATGCCGTGATCGTCGTGGAAGTGGGTGCCACTCATCGCGAGCGGCCGGAAGATCCGGTCTTCGGCAAAACTCCGGAGCGTCCGGCCGCTGACCCGCTCCACGATTTGGGCCAGGAGGAAGTACCCGGTGTTGCTATAGAGGTACTCGGCGTCGGGCGCGAAGTTGGCGGCCCGCTGGCGAACCACGAGTCGGAGCGCATCGGCGGCGTCGGTCCAATCTTCGGTCCGAAATCCGGCCAAGCTCATGAGCACGAGGTAATCGCGGAGCCCGCTGGTGTGTTGGATCAACTGCTCGACCGTGATTCCGTCGGCGTAGCGGCCCAATTCGGGCAGGTACTTTCGGACCGGATCGGTCCGGAGCAGTTTCCCGTCCTGCTCCAGCAACCCGACCGCAAACGCAGTGAACTGCTTCGACGTCGACCCGATATCGAGGAAGGATTTTGGGGTGAGCGGAGTGCCGAGTTCCAGGTTCGCCATTCCGTATCCGCGGGCGTAGGCGATCCGGTCTCCCTGGTACACCCCCACCGCGCACCCGGGCCGATCGGCCCCGTCGTAGGCGGCGAACACCTGATCCACTCGCCGGGCGATACTGTCGGGTAATGATTGGGCCTGGGCGAACCCGCTCAGAACGAGGGTAAGGGCGGCGGCAATCGCGGTGTTCGTCATGGTCAATTCCGTATGGAGGAGCAACTGGACATCCGTATGCTGTAACTATAATACAACGGTTGTTATGTTCTCCCAAGTTGGATCCGGACTGGGGCGCCCTCGCCGTAGCCCTGGAAATGCTCGAAGAACTGATGGCCGGCACCGCACAGCACCCCGCTTGGGACATCGATCGGTGGTACTAACTTGCATCAAATGAGACTAAGTAGTATCATTCGTTCATGCCAGCTAAAGCCACCCGCCGCCTGACCGCCCGCGAAGCCATTCTCCTCGCCGCCGTCGATCTCTATTCGCGGAACGCCCGCGCCTCGCTCGATGAGGTCGCCGCCGCGGCCGGCGTCTCGCGCGCGACCCTTTTCCGGCAGTTCGCGGATCGCGACGACCTGGTGCGTGTCGCAGGGCTCGAGGCCTTAGATGACTTAGAGGCGTCGTTGGCGGCTGCGGACCTCAAGCGGGGGACCCCCGAGGCTCGGCTCCTTCGGCTACTCGGCGTCCTGGTCCCCGCCGGGCAGCGATTGCGATTCGTCTTTGCTTCGGGCGATATGGTTGACGACCCAAGGCTCGCGGCGGCGTCTGACCGACTGGATCGTTACATCGGACCGGTGGTGCGAGCCGCCTCCAAAGGCGGGGTGATCCGACCGGATGTCGACGAAGCCTGGTTTGCCGAAGTGTTCGAGGCCCTGTTGTTCGCTTGCTGGACCACGGTGGCCAAGGGCGCGATGGCACCGGCGGACGCGCCCGGCGTCCTCGCTCGCACGCTGATCGACGGCTTTGGGCAGGGACGGCGGTCGGCATGAAGGCGTCGAGCCCCCGGGAGAACTTCGCCGACGAGCTTCGAGGGTTCGCGCTCCTCGGCATCGTCTTGGTCAACGTACCGTTCTTGGCCCTTTCGTCGGCCGGATTTACCGACGCTTCGCTGGCGACCCCCGTGGATCGGGCAGCGGCCTTCCTCGTGGTGGCCTTCGCGCAAGCCAAGTTCTACCTCCTGTTCGCCTTCCTATTCGGCTACAGCCTCTCGTTCTTTCTCGCCTCGTCGTCGGCCGATCCGCGGCGTCGCTTTCGGCGGCGGCTGTTCGCCCTCGGTGTGATCGGTGTCGCCCACGTCGCCGTCGGCTTCGTCGGCGATATTCTGGTTCTCTACTCCGTGCTCGGACTGGTGCTTCTCGCGCTGTGGAATCGTTCCGATCGAGCCTTGCTCGCAACTTCGGTGACCGCGCTGATCGCTTGGTATCTGTTGCTCGGCGCCCTCGTTCTGGTCGATGCACCAGGAGAGGGATCACAGGTCGGCGCCGCGTTCGTACCGCACTGGGATGTGGTGCTGGCGACGGGTTCGTTCGCTGAGGCGGTTCGGGCGCGCCTCTCCATGTGGCCGGCCGCTTTCGCCTTTATCGGGGTTCTCAACGGGTTGCCGGTCTTGGCGATGTTCGCCCTGGGTGGCATTGCCGGCCGCCGGCGGTTGTTTGCCCACCCGGAGCAACATCGGGCCCTGTGGCGCCGCGGGCTGCTGGTGGCCGCGGTGGTTGGGGTGCCCTGTGGCTTGGTCTCGGCGTGGTTGTCTGTTGGGCCGGGCGGGTCGGGCGGCCATGCTGATGTCCGGCAGATGATCGGCGTTGTGGTCGGGTTCCTCGGGGCCCCCGCCTTGACCGCGGGCTACGTCAGTCTCTTGGCCGAGTTGCGGATCAGGCGAACTGACCTGCTCCGGCATTTTCGTCCGGCTGGGAGGATGTCGCTGAGTGGGTACATCGGGGAGTCACTCATCCTCTCCACGATCTTTTGCGGCTACGGCTTTGGTTGGTTCGGCAGGGTTGGCGCGGCCGCCGCAGCCCTGATCGGAATCGCAACCTGGCTGTTTCTCGACTTGTTCTCTCATTGGTGGCAACGGAAACACGACTCGGGGCCTCTCGAGAACTTGGTTCGTTGGTGGAGTCGGCGCCAACCGTCCAGCTCCTGGGTAGCGTTCCGGCGGTCACGGGCGGGTCACGGGTCCGGGCGTTCTTTCGGGTAGCAATCTGACCCCGAGGAGCCCCATGCTGCCGAACTGGATTACCCTGTCTCGATTCCCGCTTCTGCTGATCAATGTCCTGGTGCTCTACCGGGGCTCGCCACAGCTCCGGCTAGCGGCGGTGGGGCTGCTCTTCGTCGGCTTGTTCCTCGACACGGTGGACGGCATGGTGGCCAGGAAAACCGGGCAGACCAGCCTGTTCGGCAGCGTGCTGGACATTGCCGCCGACCGAACCTACGAACTGGTACTCTGGATCTGCTTTGCCGATCTGGGCATGATCCCGCTCGTGATCCCACTGATCGTGATCGCCCGGACCACGTTGACCGACGCGTTCCGGAGCATTGGCGTCAGCCAGGGGACGGCGCCGTTTGCCCAGCACCGGACCCGGCTCGGCCGGTTCATGGTCGGTTCGCCGGTGATGCGGATCGGCTATACCCTGACCAAGACGACGACGTTCTGCGGGTTGGCGCTGGCTCAGGCGTTAGGTGGATTTCCGGCGGGCGCCCTGCCGGTCGGTCTGGTGCCGGCGCTGGTGGCGGCGCTCCAGGTCACGGCTTGGATGGCGGTTGGCTTTTGCGTGCTGCGCGGGGTTCCGGTGATCATGCATTCGGTTCGTCACTACTGGGGTTCGGATTTGGCGGGAGCCACTCGCCGGTCGTAGTCGACCAGGCCGTCGACCAAGTGGATGATCCGGTCGCACCGGGCGGCGAGGCGGTCGTCGTGGGTGACGATGATGCAGGTAATGCCGCGCTGTTGGTTGAGGCGGCGAAGGAGCTTCAAGACCTGGTCTCCGGATTCCTGATCGAGGTTGCCGGTCGGTTCGTCGGCCAGAACCAACGCCGGCGACATCGCCAGCGCTCGGGCAATTGCGACCCGCTGCTGTTGTCCCCCGGATAATTGGCTTGGTGGTGAGTCCCGTTTATCGGCGAGACCGACCTCGTCGAGCAGGGCGGCCGCGGTTCGCCGCATGTCGGCGTCGATGGAGCCCTGTTGGGCGAACCCCGGAAGCATCACGTTCTCGACCGCGGTGAAGGCCGGGAGGAGATGATGAAACTGGAACACGAACCCGATGGTGCGACCACGGAAACGGGCCAGGCCATCGGGGTCGAGGGTGCCGGTGTCGGTTCCCGCCATCACAATGCGGCCCGAGGTGGGCTGGTCGAGGAGTCCGATCAAGTTGAGCAGGGTGCTCTTGCCGGATCCCGACGGGCCGG